>CAZIVZ010000665.1:0-1512 GCA_964542495.1 uncultured Aquihabitans sp. | reverse complement strand
GGGCGGCGGTGGGTGTGTGAGACGGAGAGCCCAACACCTCGCTCATCGCCGACTTGAGCAAACGATTCGTCACCGTGAAGCCGCCGCGCCGGAACGTGAGCGGCTGAGCGAGCACCTGGGCCGGGCTCGAGCTGGCGCCCGAGGCTGTCGAAGACTGGATGGCGGTCATGGCGTGCTCCCCCGAAGCGCGCGGGAGCGTGGCACAGTCGCCGACCGCTCCCGAATCCACGGGTCCTGGGGGGCGCGCTCGCGACCGCCGAGCCCGACACCGACGGCCGGCGCCGCCCACTGCCGTTTCTCGAGCTCTGGGGCTGTGGCACGATGGCCGAACCTCGTGCCGCCGACCTCGGGTCACGCGGTCGTCGAGGGGCGGTCGAGGTGCGCGACCGTCCGGTCGCCGCCGGCCACTCGTCGTCTGCTACGGAGAAATTCCATGCGGAAGCTCGGTTTGGTCTTGGCCCTCGGCTCGGTCCTCGCGCTCGGCGCGGCGTGCGGCTCGTCGGACTCCAACTCCTCGCCGCCGCAGCCCCAGTCTCCGATCGCGAAGGCGGGGCGTGATCAGTCGGTCTCGACCGGCGCGGTGGTGACCCTCGACGGCTCGGAGAGCACCGATCCCGACGGGCAGGCGATCAGCTACGCGTGGGCGTTCGTCTCGAAGCCCGCGGGCAGCAGCGCACAGCTCTCGAGCGTCACGGCTCCGCGGCCCACGTTCACCGCGGACGTGGCCGGCGTCTACGCGCTCGAGCTGACGGTGAACGATGGTGAGCTCGACAGCGTCGCGGACCAGGTGGTGGTGACCGCCTCTACGTCGAACCGCGCACCCACCGCGAACGCCGGCCCCGACCAGACCGTGGCGGTCGGCGCGGTGGTCGACCTCGACGGCAGCGGGAGCGGCGACGCCGACGGCGACCCGATCACCTACGTGTGGGGCGAGATGGTGCCGGGCATCGGGCCGGCCGCCGCCCGCTTCGCCCAGAAGGTGTACGAGGACTCCACGCTCGGCCTGCGCGAGTTCGAAGCCGCCCGCCTCCGGATGGCGCAGATCAACGGCTGCCTGTTCTGCCTCGACTGGCGCACCGAACGCGACGGCGAGCACGTGGAGGACTCCTTCCCCGACGCCGTGGCCGCGTGGCGCACCACCGACGCGCTCGACGATCGGGCCCGCCTGGCCGCCGAGTACGCCGAGCGCTGGGCCCTCGACCACCACGGCCTCGACGACGAGTTCTGGGCCCGGATGGGCGCGCACTACGAGCAGCGCGAGATCGTGGAGCTCACCATGTGCCTCGGCTCCTGGCTCGCCTTCGGCCGCCTCAACCACGTGCTCGGGCTCGACGTCGCCTGCACGCTCCCCGACCCGTGAGCCTCGAACCCACCGACGTGGTGGTGCACATCGCCGGGGTGGAGCACCTCCGGTCGCTCTCGCCGGTGACGCACAGCTCCATCCGCGGCTGGGTGGTGGGCGTGGTCGGTTCGGACACCTGGGAGCGGGCGGTGACGGTGACCATCCAGCTC
>CAZIVZ010000664.1:0-1512 GCA_964542495.1 uncultured Aquihabitans sp. | reverse complement strand
CTCCACCGTGAGCCCGGGGAAGGCCGTGGCGAGCAGGCCGGCCACGTGGGCGGCCTGCCAGCGCGCGAGCGGGCTGCGGCGCGTGGCGGCCCGCAGCACGGCGCCGGCGAGCGGCGAGGCCCCGGCGTCGGCCGACGGCGCGGTCACTCGTCGAGGTCGTAGAGCTGGCGCGTGGCCTCGGCGAGGCGGTCACCGGTGGGCGTCCCGGCGTGCTCCTTGAGCGCCACCGACGGCCGGTGGAGCAGCTTCTGCACGAGCCCCTTGGCCAGCGCCTCCACGGCGTCGCGCTGACGGGCGTCGAGGCCCTCGAGCCGAGCGTCGAAGCGGGCCAGCTCGGCGTCTCGCACCTCGTCGGCCCAGCGGTGCAGGGCCCCCACCACCGGTGCGGCCGAGCGCGCCGAGGCGGCGGTTCGGAAGCGGGCGATCTCCTCGTCGATGATCGCCTCGACCGCTGCGAGCTCGTGGGCCCGGCGCTCCACGCCGGCCTGGGCGAACGTGCGGAGGTCGTTGATGTCGAGGAGGGTGACCCCGGGCAGGTGGCGGACCGTGGGGTCGACGTCTCGCGGCACGGCGATGTCGACGATCAGCAGTGGGCGACCGGAGCGCTCGGCCATGACGGGCTCGAAGTCGTCGTGCTCCACCACCGGGACCGTGGAGCCGGTGGAGGTGAGCAGCAGGTCGACCTCGAGCAGGGCGAGCGGGAGGTCCGACAGGCGGACGGCCTGCCCACCGATGCGATCGGCGAGCGCCCGCGCCTTTCGCCACGTGCGGTTGGCCACGAAGACGTCGGTGACGCCGGCGCGCTGCAGGGCTGTGGCCATGCCCTCGGCCATCTCACCGGCACCCATCACGAGCACGCGCTTGCCGGTGAGGTCGCCCAGGCGCTCCGCGGCCATCTCCACCGCGGCGTGCGAGACCGACGCGGTGCCGCGGGCGATGTCGGTGTCGGTGCGAGCCCGCTTGCCGGTCTCGAGGGCGTGGCGGAACAGCAGGTTCAGGACCGGACCGGTGGTCTGCTCGTCTCCGGCGCGCTCCCAGGCGGTGCGGACCTGGCCCAGGATCTCCGCCTCGCCGAGCACGGCGGAGTCGAGCCCGGCGGCGACGGTGAAGAGGTGCCGGACGGCCTCGTTGTCGTAGTGGACGTAGAGGTGGTCGGTGAACTCGTCGGGGGTGACGTAGGCCAGCTCGGCCAGGAAGTCGCGCACGTCGCCGTAGGCGCCGTGGAAGCGCTCGGCCAGGGCGTACACCTCGGTGCGGTTGCAGGTGGAGAGCACCACCACCTCGCCGAGGTGCTGACGAGCCGCGAGGTCGTGGAGCGCCTTGGGCAGGCGCGCCCCATCCACGGTCAGCCGCTCGAACAGGTCGAGCGGCATGGTGCGGTGGTTCAGTCCGATGACGACGACAGACACGCCAGCAGGCGCTCCTTGGCTTCGGCCCGCAGGCCTTGGCGGGTGCCGCCCAGCTTTCCCGAATCGACCGCCGCCCGCCAATCGGAGCGAGCGGATCCGACCG
>CAZIVZ010000663.1:0-1514 GCA_964542495.1 uncultured Aquihabitans sp. | reverse complement strand
GCAGCAGGTGCGACTTGCCGGTGCCGTTGGGCCCGAGGATCGCCACCCGGTCGCCCAGGTGGACCTCGAGGTCGAACGGATCGGTGAGACCCGAAAGCTCCAACGCCTCGCAGCGCAGCGCGACCTTCCCGCTGCCCGCACCGTCGAGCTTCATGCGCACCGAGCGCTCCGGCGGTGGCGGTGGCGGGGGACCGGCGGCCACGAACCGCTCCCACCGGCTCTCGGCGGCGTTGGCCTTGGCCGCGTTGCCGTCGCTGACCGAGGCCCGCTGCTTGAGCTCCTTGAAGTACCGGAACAGGCGCCGTTCCTCGTCCTTCCACCGGGCGAGGGCGTCGCCGAGGGCATTGTTGCGGGCGCGGCGGGCGTCGTCGTAGGTGGCCCAGCTCCCGGGGTGCGTCCAGGCCCCGTTGCCCTCGACGGTGATCACGGCGTCGGCCGCGGCGGTGAGGAGCTCGCGGTCGTGGCTCACCACGAGCACGGTCTTGGGCGTCTCGGCCAGGCGTTGCTCGAGCCATCGCTTGGCCGGGATGTCGAGGAAGGTGTCGGGCTCGTCGAGCAGGAGGATGTCGGCGTCGGATCCGAGGAGCGACTCGAGCACCAACCGCTTGCGCTCCCCGCCCGAGAGCTGGGAGACGGGGCGATGGTCGACGTCGGCCAGGCCCTTGCCCAGCACCGAGGCGCAGCACGCGTCCCACCGGCTCTCCTGGTCGTAGCCGCCGACCTCGGACCACTCGATGAACGCGCTGGCGAGGGCGATGCCGGTGGCGTCGGTGGGCGCGGTGGCGTTGGCGTGCTCGGCGGCGGCCAGCGCCAGCCCGGCGTCACGGATGCGCGCCGGTGCGAACCGCACCAGCAGCTCGCGGACGGTGGTGGTTGCGTCCTCGCCGGTGCCGATCGACTGGGGCATGTGGGCGACGACGGCGTCGGTGGCGGCGGTTCCCTCGAGCAGCGGGAGCGCTCCGGAGATGCACCGCAGCAGGGTCGACTTCCCCACGCCGTTCGCGCCGACGAGGGCGGCGTGCCGGCCGGACCGGACCCTGAACGACACGTCGCGGAACAACGTGACGCCACCGGGGTGCGCGTAGGCGGCGCCGGACACGTTGATCACGGCCATGTCGGCCATCTTCGCCCACGGGACCACGGCCGACCCGCCCGGTTTTCGCCACGAACCTCACGCGCGAAACCCGCAGGAACGCGGTTCCCGCACACCACATTCGAGCGGGGGGTGGCTAGAACGGGAGGATGCCGACGGGGCCGCCCACCTCCGACCACGACGAGTCGCACCTGCGCGTCGCGCCGGCCGAGGGGGCGGCGGCGGGGTTGGCCGGCGTGGCGGCGTCGCTGCGCCACGCCCGTGACCAGCTCGGACCGAGGCGGGCGGCCCGGCTGCTGCTGGCGGTCAACCAGCCCCAGGGGTTCGACTGCCCCGGTTGCGCCTGGCCCGACCCGGGCCCCGCCTCCCACCTCGAGTTCTGCGAGAACGGGGCCAAGGCGGTGGCCGAGGAGGCCACCCT
>CAZIVZ010000662.1:0-1514 GCA_964542495.1 uncultured Aquihabitans sp. | reverse complement strand
GCACCTCGACGTCGACCTGGTCGACGACGAGCGCGGCACCACCCTCACCGCCCGCTGGGACGAGCACGACGGCACCGCGGGGCACCTCCACGCCCACGTCGAGCTGCCCGAGGGTCACGAATCGGTGAACGTGGTGATCCCGTGGTCCGACCGCCGGTTCCAGTTCACGTCCAAGCACCAGGCCCGCCCGGCCCACGGCCTGCTGCGCGTGGGCGTCGAGGAGCGGTCGTTCGGCATGGCCGACGAGGACCCGGCGTGGGGCGTGCTCGACGTGGGCCGCGGCCGATGGCCCTACGCCACGCGGTGGAACTGGGGCGGCGGCGCCGGCCGGGCCACCGACGGACAGACCGTGGTGGGGCTCCAGTTCGGCGGCCGGTGGACCGTGGGCACCGGCTTCACCGAGAACGGCGTGATCGTCGACGGCCGCGTCTCCAAGATCGGCGCCGAGCTCCGCTGGGACTACGAGTGGGACCACCCGTTGCGACCGTGGCGCGTCCACCACCCCGACGGGTCACTCGACGTCACCCTCGCTCCGGTCCACGACCGCCATACCCGGGTCGAGGCCCTGGTGGCGCGCACCGAGGTGCACCAGGTGTTCGGCACCTGGACCGGGCACGTGACCGACGACGACACCGGCCGTCGCATCGAGGTGGACGCCATCGCGGGGTTTGCCGAGGAGTCGCGCTCTCGCTGGTGAGCCGATCCGCGCCGTGGGGTCGGCCCGGGCATACTCGCCCCATGGCCATCGATCCGGAACCCTCCACCCTCGAAGCGGGCACCGTGCGGGTGCGCGGCACCGCCAGCCGGTGGGTACCGGCCGACGTCGCCGACGTCACCTTCACCGTCAGCCGCCAGGCCGCCACGTCGGGTCTCGCCGTCAGCGAGGCCGGCGCCGCCTACGGCGCGCTCGACGCCGCCCTGACCGCCCACGCCGAGGTGGTCGTGCGCCGCACGACCACCTCGCTCTCGGTCCACAAGGTGGTGCGCTACGACCCCAAGACCGGCCGGGAGATCCCCGAGGGCTTCGTGGGGTCCCGTTCGCTCACCGTCCGCTTCCGCGCGGTCGAGGCGGCCGGCGATGCGCTGCGAGCGGCGGTCGCCTCGGCCCCGGACCTGCACGTCCGAGGCCCCGCCTTCTCCCTCGCGCCCGACAACCCCGCGCACGCCGCGGTCCGGGCCGACGCGGCGGCGTCGGCCCACGCGTCGGCCGATGCCTACGCGTCCGGCCTCGGCCTGGCGCTCGGCCGGGTGCTGCGCCTGCGCGAGCCCGGCACGGCCACCGACGGCCCCGGTCCCCGAGGCGCCATGGCACCTCAGGCCTTCGCCAAGGCCGCCGCCGTGTCGGCCCCCGACGGCGGCGAGTCGGTGCTGGTGGACCTCGGCCGCGAGGACGTGGAGGTCGTCGCCGAGGTGGAGCTCACCGCCACCCTCGTCGACCCGAACTGACCGAGCGGTCCTCAGAGGCTGTTCGGAAATAGTCTGCAGGTCAGGCGCGGATTTCCTCGTTTCGGGTT
>CAZIVZ010000661.1:0-1517 GCA_964542495.1 uncultured Aquihabitans sp. | reverse complement strand
GGTGCTCGTCGGCGGTGGGCTCCCAGTCCCGGAAGCGCGGGCAGGCCCGGGTGCAGGAGGTGCAGCCCTTCTGGCCGTGGACGCAGTCGGTGGGGCCGAGCTCGTCCTCCAGGTGGAACGGGCGGTACCCGCCCTCCTTGTGCTCGTAGCCGATGACGTCGTGGGGGCAGGCGATCACGCACGCCGAGCAGCCGGTGCACAGGCCCGAGGTGATCACCTCGGCGTGCAGCTCGGCCCACTGGTGGGTCCACCGGCCCTCCTCGCGCGTGAGGTCGAGCTCGGCGGGGGGACCCTCGGTCACCGTCATGGTCGGCATCGTAGGGGGAGGAGCGCCCGGGCTGGCACGGACTTGACCCATTGGTCAGGATGGGGCGATGGATCTGAGCTACCCGCCTGAAGCCGAGACGTTCCGTGCCGAGATCCGAGCCTGGCTGGAGGACAACCTCCCCGCCGGCTGGTTCGACGAGGGGTTCGAGCAGACGCCCGAGGAGAAGAAGGCGTTCAACGACGCCTGGCCGGCCAAGCTCTACGGCGGCGGCTGGATCTGCGCGTCGTGGCCCAAGGAGTACGGCGGGAAGGGCCTGTCCACCATGGAGAACGTGGTGCTGGCCGAGGAGTTCGCCCGGGCCAAGGCGCCGATGCGGGCCGACTTCTTCGGCGACACGCTGGTGGGTCCCACCATCCTCCAGCACGGCACCGAGGAGCAGAAGAAGCACTTCCTGCCCAAGATCATGAAGGGCGAGATGGCCTGGTGTCAGGGGTTCTCCGAGCCTGACTCGGGGTCAGACCTGGCGTCGCTCAAGACCACCGCGGTGCTCGACGGAGACGAGTGGGTGATCAACGGCCAGAAGGTCTGGACCACCCAGGCCCAGTTCGCCGACTACTGCTTCCTGCTCGCTCGCACCGACCCCAACGTGAAGAAGCAGGCCGGCATCTCCTACCTGCTGGTGCCGATGAAGCAGGCCGGGATCGAGGTGCGGGGCATCGTGCAGCCCGACGGCACCGCCGAGTTCAACGAGGTGTTCTTCACCGACGCCCGCTGCCCGGTGGAGAACGTGGTGGGCGGCGTCAACAACGGCTGGACCGTCGCGAACAGCACCCTGTCGCACGAGCGGGGCATGTCAGCCACCACCGGCTACCGGCGGTTCCTCCAGGAGTACGAGTTGATGGTGGAGGTGGCCACGGCCAACGGGAAGATCGCCGACCCGGTGATCCGCCAGGGTCTCGCCCGCTACTACACGAAGATCCAGATCCTGCGCATCAACGGTCTGCGCAGCCTCACCCAGACGCTCAACCGGACGAAGGACCTTGGCGTGGTCTCGTTGGGGCTCACCAACAAGATGTTCTGGTCCGAGATGCACCGCGACGCCATGGAGCTGGCGCTGGACATCTTCGGGCCGGCGTCGATGCTGATCGATGCCGCACCGCCGTCGGGCTCTTGGCCGGCGGTGATGCGGGCCAAGGGTCGCGACACCTACAAGCCCAGCCCGATGATGTCGGCGTTCTTCTTCTCCCGC
>CAZIVZ010000660.1:0-1518 GCA_964542495.1 uncultured Aquihabitans sp. | reverse complement strand
ACCCGGCGCGGGTCGACGCGCTCGTGGGCCGACCCGGCGTCGTCGAGCGCGGCGGCCGCCGCGCCGAGGGCGAGGAGCTGGTCGGGCTCGGCGGTCTCCATGGCCACGGGCATGATCCCGAACGCCAGCGGGTCGAAGGTGGCGAGGTCGTCGACGAAGCCGCCGCGACGGCAGTAGAAGCGGTCGGCGCCCTTGCCGTCGGGGTCGAAGAAGACCGGGTCCCACCGGTTGGGAGGCACGTCGCTGGTGGCGTCGACCCCGGCGCGGATGTTGGCCCAGAACGCGTCGATCGAGGCGGCACCCGGGAACAGGCCGGCCAGGCCGACGATGGCGATGCCGTCGTGGTCCGGTGCGGCGCGCTCAGCGCCCACGGAGGTGGCCCTCAGTCACCGGCGGTGTACCCGCCGACCAGGTCGTCGCTGGCGGCGCTGTGGTCGACCGGCGGGGCGAACGCCTCGGGCGTGCCCCGCATCACCACGACCTGGGCGGGGCCCGACGGATCCGACACCTCGTGGAGCAGGGCGAGCACGCCATCGGCCGGGTCGACGAGGCCGATGCCGCGTCGGGCGTACTCGCGCTCGAGCTCCTCGGACACCATGCCGCCGCCACCCCACGGGCCCCAGTCGATGCTGACCACGCGGCACCCGCCCGCGGGATCGTGGGCCTGGGCGAGCGAGTCGAGGGCGTCGTTGGCGGCCGAGTAGTCGCACTGGCCCCGGTTGCCGAACACGCCGCTCACGCTGCCGAAGAGCACCACGAACCGCAGGCCCAGGCCGACGCGCTCGAGGATGGCGCGGGCGCCGTCGACCTTGGTGCCGAACACCCGGTCGAAGCCCTCCAGCGTCTTGTCCCGGATGAAGTGGTCGTCGAGCACCCCGGCACCGTGGATCACGCCGTCGAGGCGGCCGAAGCGCTCGTGGACCTGGTCGAGCAGGGCGCCGAACTCCGGCGACCGCACGTCGACGGCGGCGTAGACCACCTCGGCACCGAACGACTCGAGCACCTCGATCGTGTGGCGCATCTCGCGGTCGGCCTCGATGCGGTTGCAGGCCGCCTCGATCTCGTGGGGGGTCTTCAGGGCGCCGATCTCGAGCAGGGCGCGCCGGAGGTGCTGGCGATCCGTGGCCACCGCGGTGCGGGGATCCTCGGCATCGTCGGGGAACGGCGACCGGCCCACCAGCACGATGCGACACGGGGTGGCCCGGGCCAGCCCCTCGGCCACCCGTGCCGTGATGCCGCGGGCGCCACCGGTGATGACCACCACCGAGTCCCGGTCGAGCCCGAGGTCGCCGGGTACGGCGAGGTCCCGGGGCTCGCCCACCACCTGGGCGGTGCGCTGGCCGCCGGCCCACGAGATGGCGGCGGGGGCATCGAGGTCGAGCAGCTCGTCGACCAGGCTCTCGGCCAGGGGGGCGAGGTCGCCGTCGAGGTCGGTGGCCGCCACCGCCACCGACCGCACGAGGGCGTCGTGGCGCTCGCGGGCCAGGGCCCGCATGAGGCCGGGGACCCCGGTGGGGG
>CAZIVZ010000659.1:0-1520 GCA_964542495.1 uncultured Aquihabitans sp. | reverse complement strand
TGGTCGGCCGCCTCGACGACGGGTCGCGCGCCGTGCTCATCCCCGTGCTGTCGTGTGTGACCCGCGGCATCGAGCCGGTGTGTGGGGCCTGTGCCGCCGGGCGCACCAACCACTGCGGGCGCATCGCCTTCGGGCACCTCGAGCCCGGGCTCCAGAGCGGGTACTGCGAGAGCACCGGCGGCGGGTGGTCGGCGTCGATGGTGGCGCACACCAGCCAGTTGCTGGCCGTGCCCGACGACCTGTCCGACGAGGCCGCGGTGCTGGTGGAGCCCACCGCCTGCGCGGTCCACGCCGCTCGCACGGTCGCCGCCGGCGGCGAGCGCAGCACCGTCGCGGTGATCGGCGCCGGGACCCTCGGCCTGCTCACCATCGCCGCCCTGCGCGCCGAGGCCAGGATCGACACGCTGCTGGCCACGGCCAAGCACCCCCACCAACGGACGCTCGCCGCCACCCTCGGCGCCGACCAGGTGGTGCTCCCCCGCGAGCTGGCCCGGGTGGTCCGCAGCCGGACGGGTGCGTTCGTGATCGACGGCGGGCAGCTCACCGACGGCGTCGACCTCGTGGTCGACTGCGTGGGCTCCGAGGCCAGCCTGGCCCAGGCGCTCCAGGTGGTAGCCCCCGGCGGCGAGGTGCTGGTGGTGGGCATGCCCGGCCACACCTCGCTCGACCTCACCGGCCTCTGGCACCGCGAGACCTCGCTGCGCGGCTGCTACGCCTACACCCGGCCCGACTTCGAGGCCGCCCTCACCTTGGTGGTCGACGCCGGCCTCGAACGCCTGCTGAGCGCCACGTACCCCCTCCCCCGCTTCACCGAGGCCATCGACCACGCCGCCAACGCCGGCGCCCGCGGCGCCGTGAAGATCGCCTTCGACCTCCGGCGGGCCAAGCCGTGAGCCCCGTCGCCCCCTCCGTCCCCTTCGCTCCCCACGAGGACCACTGATGCCCCGTCCCGGTTTCGTGCTCGACGTCGACCGGTCGACGCCGCCGATCCTGTTCCACCACGGCGAGGGGTTCCGGCTCGAGAAGCTGCCTGCCGGACGCTCGCGGGTGATCTACCCGGGCGAGCCGCTCGACGCGCTCGACGACGTCGACGGTGCCATCCAGCAGGCCCTCCTCCACCCGCTCGACTCCCCGCCGCTGCCGGAGCTGCTCCACAGCGGCATGAAGCTCACGATCGCCTTCGACGACGTCTCGCTCCCGTTGCCGCCCATGAAGCGACCCGACATCCGCCAGCGAGTGATCGAGGCCGTGCTCGACCTGGCCGCCGCCGCCGGCGTCGACGACGTCCACCTGATCGCCGCCCTCGCCCTGCACCGCCGCATGACCGAGGCAGAGCTGCGCCACGCCGTGGGTGACCGCGTCTACGACGCCTTCGCCCCGCAGGGCGCGCTCTACAACCACGACGCCGAGGACCCCGACAACCTCGCCTTCCTGAGCACCACCAAGCACGGCGAGGCGGTGGAGAACAACAAGCGGGCCGCCGAATCAGACCTGCTCGTGTACGTCAACATCAACATCGT
>CAZIVZ010000658.1:0-1537 GCA_964542495.1 uncultured Aquihabitans sp. | reverse complement strand
TGCTGCGGTGCAGCTCGGGATCCTCGACGGGTCGGAGGGCCTCGATGATCTCGGCTTCTGACGGCACGGTGGTCCTTCTCGGTGGCGGCGACGGGCCTCTCGGGGATTTCCCCTACGGCGGTAGGTAGAATACCGAGGTGGCTCAGCCGTCCCTCAGTCCGACCGAGTTCGCCTCGGCGGTCACCGCCATCACGTCGGCCTTCGGCGACCCGACGCGCCGGGAGATCTACCTGTTCGTGCACCAGCGCCCCGAGGGCGTCACGGCGGGCGAGGTGGCCGAACGCTTCGCCCTGCACGCCAACGTCGCCCGCCACCACCTCGACAAGCTCACCGCCGGCGGCCACCTCGAGGTCACCGTGGCCCGCCCCCCGGGGGTGCCCGGTGCCGGCCGACCCTCCAAGCGGTACAAGGCCCACGCCGCCGAGGTCGAACTGGACCTGCCCGTCCGCCACGACGACGTGCTCATCACGCTGCTGGGTCGGGCCCTGGCCATGTTGCCGCGCGAGCAGGCCGAGGCCATGGCCGAGGAGGTGGGCGTGGAGTACGGCCGCACGATGGCCCTCGCCATGGGCCGGGCCGGCGACGTCCAGCGGTCGTTCCGGACGTCGCTGCACGCCGTGGCCGACGCCCTCAGCGCCCACGGGTTCGCCGCCCACGCCGAGGCCCACGACGGCGGGCTGCGGATCATCTCCGACCACTGCCCCTTCGGCGACGCCGCCGTGGAGCACCCGGTGATCTGCGCGGTGGACCGCGGCATGGTGCGGGGCATGCTCGAGACGCTCTACGGCGACACCACCGCGCTCACCGAGGCGTCGCGCGCCGCCGGCGACCCCACCTGCATCACCACCGTCGGTTCCTGACCCGCCCGAGCCGCCACCAGGCCCGACGGGTTCTGCTTGCACGGCGCACCCCGCAGGGGCAACTCCTGCAAGGAGAACCGCAGGGCCACCCGACCACGCGGGTTCTGCTTGCACGGAGCGCCCCGGAGGGGCACCTCCTGCAAGCAGAACCACGACCGGGCGACGGGGCACGACGGGTCCTAGCCTCGGGGCATGGTCGACGTGGGACAAGCTGATCCGCCGGTGCTCATCCGCGGGGGCACCGTCTTCGACGGGTCCGGGCAGCGGCCGGGCCTGCGGGCCGACGTGCTGGTCCGAGACGGCATCGTCGCCCAGGTCGGCCTCGACCTGCCCGCGCCCGACGGGGCCACCGTGGTGGATGCCACCGGCAAGTGGGTCACCCCCGGGTTCGTCGACCTGCACACCCACTACGACGCCGAGATCGAGATCGCTCCGGCGCTGGGCGAGTCGGTCCGCCACGGCGTCACCTCGGTGCTCGTGGGGTCGTGCGGCCTGTCGTTCGCCATGGGCACCCCGGAGGACCTGGCCGACCAGTTCTGCCGGGCGGAGGCGGTGCCCTACGACACGGTGCTCCCGCTGCTCGACAAGGTGAAGGACTGGGAGACGCCCGCCGAGTACCTCGACCACCTCGACGCCCTGCCCCTCGGTCCCAACGTGACCGCCATGTTCGGCCACTC
>CAZIVZ010000657.1:0-1543 GCA_964542495.1 uncultured Aquihabitans sp. | reverse complement strand
CCCGAGATCGACAGGCCGATGCCCTCGCCGTCGACCTCGAGGAGGTCGTCGCGGCAGGTGTCGTCGATCCGAGCGGGCATCTCGGGTGCCCGCAGGCCGTCGATGCCCAGCTCGACGAGCCCGACGGGCATCACGAGCGGCCGGCCGGTGAACCAGTCGAGGGTCTCGACGTCGCGCACCGCCGACAGCTGCTCGGGGATCGTGACCCGCACGTGACGACCACGCACCGCACGGGGGAGCCGGACCGACACCGTGACCGACCCGTTCTCGGTGCTCTGGTCCTCGATGTCGGGCAGGTCGACCGTCTGGGTCTGGAGATCGTCGCCCTCGCCCACCGCCACCTCGAGCGCCCGCGGCACCGAGTGGCGGCCGTCGTTGAGCAACGTGAGCTCCAGCCGGTCGACGGTCACGGGCTGCGCGGCCACGTAGTCCACGAACTCCCCGTGCTGGTCCAGGAACCCGGGGCTCCACCAGGTGTCGGGGTCGCCGTCGACCGCCGCCATCGCCCGGTTGACGAGGCCTCCGGGCAGGCGCCGGCTGGAGGTGGCGGTGACTCCGCCATCCTCGGCGCCGGGCACACCGAGGGCGGCGTCGATCACGTTGTCGGCCACGGCCCGGTTGGACAGTCGCACCTCACCGGTCACGGCGAACGAGCGGCCGTCGGGCAGCGACAAGGTGCGGGCCATCGACCGCTCGGGGTCGCTGCGGACGGCCACCGTCCCCGCCACGCGCTGGCGGGTGAGGACCACGGCGAGGGGCCGGTCGAGGGCACCGGCTCCGGCGACGTCGAGCAGGTCGGTGGGCAGCCGCACCACGTCGTCGGCCACCGGACGGGTGCCATCGACGTCGGTGGCCACCACCTCGGCGAAGCCCACGGCGCTGATCCCGTCGTAGCGGCGCAGGCCGTCGGGATCGGTGCCCTCGATGGTGATGTCGACGGTGCGGAAGCTTCGCTCCGGGAACGTGATCACCTGGCCGGCGGTGCCGTCGTCGGCGGGCCGCTCGGGGCGGGAGGCGTCGTCGAGGTCGTAGGCGGTGCTGGGTCCGCCGTCGAAGCTGATGCCCACGCGGGCGATGGTGCGGGTGCGCACGCCGCCCACGGCTTGCAGCAGCGTGAGCCGATCGGTGGTGATCGGGCGCCGGTAGGTGATCCGGAGGCGCTCGCCGTCGGCCGCCGAGAAGCCACCGGTCCGCCAGGCCGTGTTGACGTCGCCGTCGACCGCGAACGTGGGGTTGTCCTCGGGCGTGAGCGACACGGAGTTGCCGTAGCTGGTGGCGTCGGCCCACACGCCGCCACGGGACTCGGTGACGGTGAACTGGTCGTCGGTGGCCCCGTCGAACACCTCGAGGCGCTGGTCCTTCCAGTCCCGCACCAGGGCGGACTGGCCGGCCCGCTCGGTGATGCCGGTGTTGTCCCGCACCGTGCCCCACCGGCGGGCCGCCCGCCGGTTGGTGTCGGTGAGCACCAGGGCGGCGTCGCGGTCGATCTGCTCGCCGAGCGCGTCGGGATCGTCGGCGAAGGAGGCGGAGTAGAGGACCAGCT
>CAZIVZ010000656.1:0-1550 GCA_964542495.1 uncultured Aquihabitans sp. | reverse complement strand
CACCCGGTACCAGGTGCACGGGCGCAGGTCCTGCGCGGGCTGGATGGCGATGGTGGGCTCGCCGGCGTCGGGTCCGTAGGGCGCCATGCGCGGGTAGGTCGGGAGCTGGGGGATCACGGTCCCCGTGTCGCGCTCGACGAGGGTGGTGGCTCCCGGGGGGAGCTGCGAGGAGACCCCGGGGCCGCCGGGCACCCGGTACGGCATGGCCGAGGAGAACGTGGCGGTGATGCGGGTCCGGGCCCCGCCACGGTCGCGGTGCGAACCCGGGCCGTAGGACCGCACCCAGCCGGTGGCGGGGACGCGCCGGGCGCCGTCGGCCGGGTAGGTCACGCCCACCTCGGTGCGCGGCTGCGAGCCGAGCAGGCGGCCCCACATCGATTCCCAGGTGGCGGCGATCGCGGTGGCGGCGTAGGTGATGCCACCGGGCTCGTCGATCAGGTTGGCCGACAGGTACGGCATGGATCGGCGGATGCCGGCGATGTGGAGCGGTGCCCACGTGGCCTCCACCTGGTGGATCAGGGCCTGGAACGACTGGCCGGTGTCGAGCTGGGCCTCGGTGGCGCCCTCGAAGCCGGCGGCGCGGAACGCGGCGAGCAGGTCGGCCTTGTCCGGCAACGGCGGGGCCGTGGGGTTCACCCGGCCGTGGATGGCGATGGCCACCAGGTCCATCTGGAGCTCCTGGCCCCCCTCGTCGGCCACGGGGTCGAACTCCGGCGGCAGGTAGTACTCCCCGAGGTCGGGCGACCTCGGCTCGAACAGCCAGTCCCACACCTGGTCACCGATGCCGTGGGCGATGGCGCCCATGAGGTGGGCGATCTCCGCCGCGCAGGGCCCGTCGGGATCGGTCAGCGGTCCGCACCCCGGCTTGGCCCGGATGATGTCGGCGTAGGCGTCGTGGAACCGCTGCCAGTGCGCCTCCTCGCCGAAGGTGGTGCCGGGCACGTAGCCCGAGTCCGGGAACTGCGCGCCGGCGTAGACCTGGTCGAGGTTGGCCCGCAGCAGCGCTCGGAGCGCGGGCACGTCCACCCGGTCGATCGCGGCGGTGGCCATCCACGCGTGCGTGGTGATGCCCGCGGCCCCCGCTGGCTCGGCCGTGGCCAGCGGTACCGCCACCACCACGGCCGCGGCCGCCAGCGCGGCGATCGACCGTCGGAACCCGAACCTGGCACGCATGCGATTCCCCCACGGCTGCACTCGGTGACCCCGGGACGCTACCCGCAAGGCCCCGGGCAGGTGTGCGTGTCCGAGGTCGCCCAGCAACATCGAGCACGCACACCTCGAAGCTGGGCGGGCCGGCCCTCGAAAGGTGCGCGCGATCGATGTCGTCCAGCAACATCGAGCACGCACACCTCGGGGTCGGACCCTGGTTCGGTCGGCCTTCCTGTGCGAACATGTGTTCGATGGGGAGCCGGATCACCGCGGGGGTCGATGCCACGATCCTCCACGCCGACCTCGACGCCTTCTACGCGTCGGTGGAGCAGCGCGACCAGCCCCTGCTGCGTGGTCGGCCGGTGATCGTCGGCGGCGGGGTGGTCCTGGCCGCCAGCTAC
>CAZIVZ010000655.1:0-1553 GCA_964542495.1 uncultured Aquihabitans sp. | reverse complement strand
CGTGGTGTGGGTGGACGGCCACTCCGACTACGGCCACGCCCTCGAGGTGTTCCACCAGAAGTGGGGCAAGGAGATCGGGCCCAAGACCACCGTGCTGATCCTGGGCGACGCGCGGAACAACTACCACGCCTCCCAGAGCTGGGTGGTCAAGGAGATGCAGCACCGGGCGCGCCACGTCTACTGGCTGAACCCCGAGCCCAAGTCGTACTGGGACACCGGCGACTCGATCGTCGGCGACTACGGGGCCCACTGCGACGGTGTCTTCGAGTGCCGCAACCTGCGCCAGCTCGAGAAGTTCGTCGAGAACCTGGCCTGAAGGATCGCCACCGCGCCCACCTGCCGCGGGGTGCGTCTGGACATCTCGAGCAGGGCGGTACGCTCACCGACCCGGCCATCGTGCGGCCACTGCGGAGGAAGCCCTGCCATGCGAGCACCACACGTCCCCACCCGGACCGCCATCCGCCTCGCGGTGGCGGCGGCCCTGGTCCTGCTCGCACTCCCGGTCGCCGCCCTCGGGGCCTCGGCGACGCCCACCGACGCCCGGCCGAAGATCATCGGCGGCACGGGGGCTGCGCCGGGCGCCTGGCCCGCCCAGGTGGGTCTGCTGCGCGCTGATGAGCCCGACAACTACCAAGCCCAGTTCTGCGGCGGCACGCTGGTGGACCGCCAGTGGGTGCTCACCGCCGCGCACTGCATGTTCGACGACGGCCGGCGCGTGTCGCCCGGGTCGATCCAGGTGCTCGTGGGCACCCAGAGCCTGGCCTCGGGCGGCACCCGGGTCGGGGTGGCCGAGATCCGGGTGATCCCGGGTTGGAACGCCGCCTCGTTCGACCGGGACGCGGCGATGATCCGCCTCGCGACACCGACCACGAACCCCGTCCAGGTGCTCACGGGCCAGGGGGCCCAGGTGCCGGCGGGGGCCGAGGTGGTGGCCACCGGTTGGGGCACCATGACCGACGGCGGGAACAACTACCCCACCGAGCTGCAACAGGTGACGATGCGTCAGCAGTCCGATGCCACCTGCGCCGCCGCCTACGGGCCCGACTTCCACGCCAGCACCATGAGCTGCGCCGGCAGCACCGGCAAGGACACCTGCCAGGGCGACAGTGGGGGGCCGCTTGTCACCTTGCGTCGCGGCACCTGGGTGCAGGTGGGCATCACGAGCTGGGGTGAGGGGTGTGGTGAGCCGGGCTTCCCGGGCATCTCCACCCGCCTCCCGAACCTGGTCGGCTGGGTCCGCCAGCAGATCCGCCTGTACCCCTTCGCCGACGGCGTCTCGCTGGTGACGGCCGCCCACAGGGACCTGTACGCCCGCAAGCCCACCAACACCGAGCTGGTGAACGGGGTGGTGGCACTCGATCGGGGCACCACCGGCCCGGCCTACCTGACCGGGCTCATCTCGGGGGCCGCCTACCAGGCCCGCATGGGCGGCCTCACCCGCTCGTACCGGGCCTACTTCCTGCGCGACCCGGACCAGAGCGGCCTCGACTTCTGGTTCACCAAGGTCAACGCCGGTTTGTCCACCTCCCCGGTGTCGGACAACTTCGCCCAGA
>CAZIVZ010000654.1:0-1580 GCA_964542495.1 uncultured Aquihabitans sp. | reverse complement strand
CACGACTGCTTCACCCCCACCGAGCTGGTGCTCATGGAGGACCTCGGGTTCTCCGAGCGGGGCACGGCGTGGCGAGACATCGAGGCCGGGCGCTTCGACCTCGGCGGCGAGCTGCCGGTGAACCCCGACGGCGGGCTCAAGAGCTTCGGCCACCCCGTGGGGGCCAGCGGCCTGCGGATGATGTTCGAGGCGTGGCTCCAGCTGCGCGGCGACGCCCCCGAGGACCGCACCATCTCCTCCATCAGCGGCGACCGCAACCTCGCCCTCACCCACAACCTCGGCGGCTACCCCGGCGAGATGGTCAGCTTCGTCTCCATCCTCGGCCCGTCACCGGACTGAGGCCAGCGGCCGAGGTCAGGGCTGGTAGGTGCTGACGGCCACCACGAGGGGGGTGGTCTGGTCGGCGGCCCACTTGGAGGCCAGGGCGGTGATGGCCGACGGGTCGGCGAGCGACGGTCCGAACCAGGTGGAGCGCCGGCCCTGAAGCGTGGCGAACGGCGTGGTGTTGGGGTCGGTGTTGGGGATGGCGGTCTGGATGTGGCCACCGGAGGCGCCGTAGAACGACGAGTCACCCCAGCACTGGGTCTCGGTGGGCGTGACCGCGTCCCGGTAGAACTGGCGCGTCTCGGCAGCGATGCCGGCCACCGACGAGGTGAACTCGCTGTGCGAGAGCACCATCCCCTGGCTCCCCGACACCGCCTCCCAGGTGGGCAGGGCGGTGCTGACCGCGTCGGCCACGCCGTCGATGGGGACGCCGCCGGGGGTGGTGGAGCTGCGGTACGTCATCCCCACCGCCGCCGCCGAGTAGTCGACGAAGTCCATCATCGCCGGGATGGCGTGCACGCGCAGGTCGGTGACCACCTCCTCGTGGTTGCGGTACATCAGGTGGGTGCGCTGGGTGCGGGGGCCGCTGTTGGCGCCCACGTAGGAGCGGATGGCCCGCACCGGGCCGTCGATGTTGGCCACGAAGGCGCCCTCGGCGTCGGCGAAGGTGGCGTTGCTGCGGCCGCACGTGCTCAGGTCGAACTGGTTCTTGTGGCCGTCGAGGATGTCTGCCCCCGAAGCACCCGAGGCCAGCACCTTCCAGGACGTCTCGTACCACCGGTCGGTGAAGTCGATCCGGTAGGTGGGGGTGACCACCCGCGACGTCTCCGGGTTGGGGCCGTCGGCGCGCTTGTAGGTGGTCTTGTAGTCGCCGCTGGTGAGGTCGAAGTCGTAGTCGACGTAGTCCTGTCCGGCGGAGGGGTCGAGCGACCCGGCCGAGCGGAACAGGTACACCCAGCCCCGGGCATCGGTGGCGTTGGGATCGTCGAACTGCACGGCCACCCCGGAACCGGGCACCACGCCGGCGGGTGAGGAGTGGTCGTCGGGCCGAGCCTTGCCCCCACCGTCGGCCACCATGAACACCACCTCGTCGTCGGCGTCGAGGTTCGGGTCGGGGTCGGCGCCCACGAACGTGTCGGGGTCGGCGTACTGGAGCGCGGTGGTGCCGGTGGAGCCCGATCCGTAGACCGTGCCCGTGACCCCGGCGGTGGTGTTGTTGGCCGGCTGCGACCCGAAGCCCACCACCTTGCGCTGGT
>CAZIVZ010000653.1:0-1588 GCA_964542495.1 uncultured Aquihabitans sp. | reverse complement strand
TGTGTTGCCGCTGACTTCGCGCGACAGGGTCCGCGTTGTTTCAGACCGCTGTTGGCAGGGTTGCTGGCCTTCGTGAAGGAGGACCAGTGCCATGACCGAACAGCGCAAACCGAAGCGGTTCTTGTCGGGCGAGCAGAAGTACGACTTGTGGGTCCGGATGCTCACCGGGCAGATCACGCCTTCGCAGGCGGCGGCCGAGGCGGGCGTGGATCGCTCGACGATCTCGAACCTGCGCAAGACCGCGAAGGACGGGGCGATCGTGGCGTTGACCGCGGCCAAGCCGGGCCGGCGCCGCTCGAACGAGGAGATCACCGAGACGGCGAAGCTCCGTGCCGAGGTCGACCGCCTCGGCCATGTGATCATCGAACAGGCCGTCGAGTTGGCGGTCCTGCGGGGAAAATCGAGCTGGGGTTGAGCGGGCCGATCCCTGCACGTGTCGACGAGCCCGCCAAGGTGGCCCTGCTGGGCCTGATCGGCGATGCCATGGAGGCGGGCTGGTCGCTCGCCCGGGTGTGTGGTCTGTTGGAGATCGACCGGCGCCGGGTGTGGCACTGGCAACAACGCGCCTCGGCCGGGACCCTCGCGGACCGGCCACCGGGCGGGAACCCGATCCACGGTCTGCTCGACTGGGAGGAAACCGCGATCGTCGACCTCTACAACGAGTGGGGCCCGATCGATTTCTCGCATCGCAAGCTCGCGCATCGCGGGTCCTACATCGGGGCGGTGTGGGTGTCGCCCTCGACGGTCGACCGGGTCCTGGCCCGCCACGGCCTGGCCCTCGAAAACCGGTCCCGACCTGCACGTTCCCACAAGAAGCCGTGGCCGGACTGGTGCGAGTGGCGACCCAACCAGCTCTGGTGCTGGGACATGTCCCAGTTCGAGGACTGCGCCACCGCCAAGTACGCCTACGGGATCGTCGATCTGGTGTCGCGCAAGTGGATCGCCACGATCGTCGGCCCCGAAGCAACCTCGACCCAGGTGCGGATCCTGTTCTTGAACGCTCTCGAGGCCGAGGGCCTCCTCAGCGACGAGATCCGCTCCCGGCTCGCCGACTTGGACGAGACCGTGCCCGAACCCGACGACGACGAACTCCCGTTGCTGCTGGCCATCTCCGACAACGGCACCGAGATGCGCAGTCGCGACACCAAGCGGTTCTTCGCGGCCTGCTCGATCGCCCAGCACCACGGCCGTCCGTCGACCCCGACCGACCAAGCCTGGATCGAGACGCTCTGGGGCCACGTCAAACACGAGAACCCCCACCTCGAGGCCATCACCGACCCCGCCGTGCTCGCCGCCGAGCTCGAACGAGTCCGCCGCCACTACAACTCGGTCCGGCTCCACGAGGCCATCGGCTACGTCACCCCCGACGACGAACACGAAGGCCGCGGCGAAACCATCCGCGACGCCCGAACCGCCGGCCTCGAACACGCCGACCAACAACGACGGGCCTGGCACCGGAGCCACCGATGACCCCCTTGACCGACCCGCCCACACCATCCACGATCACCCCAACCCAACCAACCGCCAGCACCCCGCCATGCGGTCTGAATCCCAGCCCGATCGGTCGCGCGAAGTCAGACACACCTCA
>CAZIVZ010000652.1:0-1609 GCA_964542495.1 uncultured Aquihabitans sp. | reverse complement strand
GGTCGGGATCGCGACCCAGAACCCCGAGCTGCGGGCCCGCTTCTCGGGCAAGCCGGAGTTCGTCGAGCACTTCTTCGAGTTCATCGCCGAGGAGGTCCGCGAGCTCCTCGCCGAGCTCGGGTTCCGCACCCTCGAGGAGGCCATCGGCCGCGCCGAGGCCATCGACACCTCGAAGGCCATCGACCACTGGAAGGCGGCGGGGCTCGACCTCACGCCCATCCTCCACGTGCCCGAGCGCCCCTTCGGCGGCTCGCTCCACAACACCACCGGCCAGGACCACGGGCTCGACAGGGCGCTCGACCAGCAGCTCATGTCGGCGGCCGCCCAGGCCATCGAGACGGCCACGCCGATCTCGCTCGAGTTCCCGATCCGCAACGTGAACCGCACCGTCGGCACCATGCTCGGCCACCAGGTCACCAAGCGCCACGGCGGGCTCGGCCTTCCCGACGACACCATCGACATCACCTTCCGCGGCTCGGCGGGGCAGAGCTTCGGCGCCTTCGTGCCCAAGGGGGTCACCCTGCGGCTGTGGGGCGAGGCCAACGACTACGCCGGCAAGGGCCTCTCCGGCGGGCGGCTGGTGGTGCGCCCACCCGAGGAGGTCCACCCCGACTTCGTGGCCGAGGCGAACATCATCGCCGGCAACGTGCTGCTGTACGGAGCCACCGCCGGTGAGGCGTTCTTCCGGGGCCGGGCGGGGGAGCGGTTCTGCGTCCGCAACTCCGGCGCCACCGCCGTGGTCGAGGGCGTGGGCGACCACGCCTGCGAGTACATGACCGGCGGTCGGGCCGTGGTGCTCGGGTCCACCGGGCGCAACTTCGGCGCCGGGATGTCGGGCGGCATCGCCTACGTGTGGGATCCCGAGGGCACGTTCCCGGGGCTGGTCAACCGGGAGATGGTCGACCTCGACCCGCTCGACGACCTCGACACGTCGTGGCTGGTCACGGCCATCTTCCGCCACCAGAACGAGACCGGTTCCGACGTGGCGGGCCGGATCCTGTCGGACTGGCAGTACTCGGTGCACCAGTTCGTCAAGGTCATGCCCCGCGACTACAAGCGGGTGCTGGGCGCCATCAAGGTCGCCGAGGAGACCGGCGCCGACATCGACGAGGCCATCATGGCCGCGGCCAAGGGATAGCGACGTGGGAGACATCCAGGGGTTCCTCAAGCACGGGCGCGAGCTGCCCGCCCGCCGCCCGGTGCCGGTGCGGCTCAAGGACTGGAAGGAGGTGTACGAGCCCTTCCCGGTCGACCACCTCGAGACCCAGGCCAGCCGCTGCATGGACTGCGGCATCCCGTTCTGCAACAACGGCTGCCCGCTCGGCAACCTCATCCCGGACTGGAACGACCTCGTCTACCGGGACCGCTGGCAGGACGCCATCGAGCGCCTCCACGCCACCAACAACTTCCCCGAGTTCACCGGGCGGCTCTGCCCGGCACCGTGCGAGGCGGCGTGCGTGCTCGGCATCAACCAGGACCCGGTCACCATCAAGCAGGTCGAGGTGTCGATCATCGACCGGGCCTGGGACGAGGGCTGGGTGAAGCCGGTCAAGGCCTCGGTGGCCACCGGCAAGAAGGTGGCCGTCGTCGGCTCCGGGCCGGCCGGGCT
>CAZIVZ010000651.1:0-1627 GCA_964542495.1 uncultured Aquihabitans sp. | reverse complement strand
CGCCGATCCGCTCGATCGGCGCTGCGAGGTCCCAGAACGCGTCGCGCGCCACCACCGCGGCGACCTCCGCACCGATGCCGAACGGCACCACCGCCTCGTGGGCGACGAGGAGCCGACCGGTCTTGTGGACGGAGTCGAGGATGGGCCCCATGTCGAGCGGGGCGACGGTCCGGAGGTCGATGACCTCGACCGAGATCCCGTCGGGAGCCACCGCGTCGGCAGCGGCGAGCGCCTCGTGGACCATGCGCGACACCGACACCACGGTGGCGTCGGTGCCGGGGCGCACCACGTGCGACCGCCCGATCGGCACCAGGTGGTCGGCCGGTGGCTTCGGGCCCTTCATGCCGTAGAGCAGGCGGTTCTCGATGAAGATCACCGGGTTGGGGTCCGAGATCGCGGCGCGCAGCAGGCCGTAGGTGTCCGCCGGCGTGGACGGCATCACCACGGTGAGGCCGGGGATGTGGGCGAGCAGCGCCTCGAGGCTCTGCGAGTGCTGGCTGCCCGAGGAGCGACCGGCGCCGAACTGGGTCCGCACGGTCAGGTTCATCTGGGCCGCGCCGCCGGTCATGAACGGCAGCTTGGCCGCCTGGTTGAGGAGCTGGTCCAGGCACACGCCCACGAAGTCGAGGTACATCAGCTCCACCACGGGGCGCATCCCCGCCATGGCGGCCCCCACCCCGAGGCCCATGATGGCGGTCTCGGAGATCGGGGTGTCGCGAACCCGGCGGCCGAAGCGCGCCTGGAGGCCCCGGGTGAGCGCGAACACGTTGCCGCCCGCGCCGACGTCGATCCCGGCCACGAACACCCGCTCGTCCGACGCGAGCTCCGCTTCGAGGGCGTCGTGGATGGCGTCCATGGTGCGGAACACGGGCGCGTCGGCAGCGAGCGCCGGCGGCTCGGCGATGTCGGGACGCGGCCGGGTGACGAAGTCGAACCGCGACGACAGGGCCGGGTCCGCCGCCGCCCGGGCCTCGTCGACGGCCGCGTCGAGCGCTTTGGCGACCTCGGCCTCCAGCGCTGCGATCACCTCGCCACCGATGCCGGCGGCGCGCAACCGGGCGGCGTGGACCACGAGGGGGTCCTTCTGCTCCCACGTGGCCACCTCCTCGGGGGTCCGGTAGTGCTGCGGGTCGCCCTCGTAGTGGCCGTGCCAGCGGTAGGTGGCGGCTTCGACGATCACCGGGCGCCCCCCGGCTCGGACCGCCTCGACGACCTCGGCCATCGCCGCCGCCGTGGCCACCACGTCGTTGCCGTCGACCGCCACGTGACCCACGCCGTAGCCCTTGGCCCGGCGCTTCAACGGCGCCGCGTGCTGGTCCGCCGCCGACGAGAACTCGGCGTACCCGTTGTTCTCGCAGAAGAACACCACGGGCACCCCCCACACCGCGGCCAGGTTCACCGCTTCGTGGAACGCCCCCTGGGCCACGGCGCCGTCGCCGAAGAAGGCCACCACCACGCTGCCGTCGCCTCGGAGCTGCGCCGCCGCGGCGGCACCGACCGCGATCGGCAGGCCGGCGCCGACGATGCCGTTGGCCCCGAAGATCCCGAGGTTCGGATCGGCGATGTGCATCGACCCGCCCCGACCCCGGTTGCTCCCCCGGTCCTTGCCCATCAGCTCGGCGAACAT
>CAZIVZ010000650.1:0-1630 GCA_964542495.1 uncultured Aquihabitans sp. | reverse complement strand
CTTCTGGTTGGCGATCGCCACCGTGGTCATGGCCCGAGTGTGTCACCTCCGCCGACACCGGGGCTACGGTCGGCCGGACCGCCTACCCGGGAGCACCCATGGCCGACCCCGCCCTCGTCGAGCACCTCCTCGCCCACTCGGTGCGTCGGGGTGACTTCGTGCTGAAGTCGGGGCGCCGGAGCCACTGGTTCATCGACGCCAAGCAGACCACCTGCTCGCCCGACGGCATGTTGCTCGTGGCCGACGCCGCCCTGGCCGTGCTGCCGCCCGACGTCACCGCGGTGGGTGGGCTCACGATGGGAGCCGATGCCGCCGCGTTCACGATCGCCGCCGTGGCCGCCACGCGGGGGCGCCCGCTGCGCGCGTTCAGCGTGCGCAAGGAGGAGAAGGACCACGGTGCCGGCGGGCGCATCGCCGGCGCCCTCCTGCCGGGCGATCGCGTGGCCATCACCGAAGACGCGGTCACGCGGGGCGTGTCCATGCTCGAGGCGGCCGAGGTGGTGCGCGCCGCCGGCGCGATCCCGGTCCTGCTGCTGCCCGTGGTCGATCGTGGCGGCACCGTGACGGCCATGGCGGCCGAGCAGGGGATCCCGGTGCGGGCGCTGGTGACCGCTCCGGAGCTCGGGTTCGAGTTCGAAGGTCCGTAAGGGAAGGATCGGACACTGGTTCGGTAGCAGGGAGATGCCACGAGGCACCTCGTGATCTGCCGGTTGCCACGGGCGCCGGTGGTCCCCAGGAGGATCCCATGACCCTGACCGAAGACCTCACCGACCCGAACGCCCTGCTCACGCCGGGCGAGGTCGCCTCGCTGTTTCGCGTGACCCCCAAGACGATCACCCGCTGGGCCGAGGCCGGCAAGCTCCCGGCCATCCGGACCCTCGGCGGTCACCGCCGGTTCCCGGTGCGGGGCGTGCTCGCCGCCTACACCGAGATGCACGAGCGGATGTCTGCCGGGTACTCCTGATCGTCACAGGTGGTTGGGGCCATCCGGCGGGGCGCGGCTAGCGTCGATCCATGGTTTCGCCCACTGCCGCCTTCTCCGTGTCCGTCCGGGTGCGGTTCACCAACCAGCCTGGGGTCCTCGGCCGACTCGCCATGGCCATCGGTGCCGCCGGCGGCAACATCGTGGCGTTCGAGGGCTTCGAGGCTCGCGACGAGTACCTCGACGAGGACCTGATCGTCAACTGCACGTCCGAGGCGCACATCCTCGAGGTGGCCGACGCCATCCGTGGCCTCGACGGCGTCGAGGTGCTCTCGGTGTCGGACCGCACCTTCGACATGCACCAGGGCGGGAAGATCGAGGTGCTCGCCCGCATGGACGTCAAGGACCGTGACGACCTCTCCATGGCGTACACCCCCGGCGTCGCCCGCGTCTGCACCGCGATCGAGCACGCGCCCGAGCGGGTGCACGAGCTCACGATCAAGAAGAACACGGTGGCCATCGTCACCGACGGCACCGCCGTGCTCGGCCTCGGCGACATCGGGCCTGAGGCCGCCCTCCCGGTGATGGAGGGCAAGGCCCTCCTGTTCAAGAACTTCGCCGGGGTCGACGGGTTCCCGATCTGCATCGACGTCGGCGGACCCGACACCACCAAGGCTGCTCGCATCGACGCCATCGTCGAGACGGTGC
>CAZIVZ010000649.1:0-1632 GCA_964542495.1 uncultured Aquihabitans sp. | reverse complement strand
CGTAGGCCCGGAACGCCTCGACCGGCGCCTTCCACGAGCCGCCCACGTCGGCCCAGCCGGCCAGGTGGTAGATCACGTTCGGCGAGATCTCGGCGATGGCCGCGCCCACGGCGCGGGCGTCGGTGATGTCGAGGCCGTCGATGGCCCGGTCGATCCCGCTGACCTCGTCGCCCATGGCGGTGAGGTGCACCACCAGGTGGCGCCCGACGAAGCCGGTGGAACCCGTGACGAGGGCCTTCGTGGCGGACATGGGACCCGATGCTACGGCACCGTCCTGGACGGGTCGGCCGGCGGCCAGCAACTACCGTTCACCCGGTGATCGGCCGGAGGTGTCCCCGTGGGTTGTGACGTGTCGGTGCTCCTGCCGGCCTACAACGAGGCCGAGAACCTGGCCGAGGTGGTGCCCGCCATCGCCGCGCAGCTCGACGCACTGGGCGGTTCGTGGGAGATCGTGGTGGTCGACGACGGCTCCACCGACGGCACCCGAACGGTGATGGCCGGCCTGCGCAGCGCGCAGGTTCGCTACATCCGCCTGCGTCGCAACTCGGGCAAGTCCGCCGCCCTCTCCATGGGGCTCGACCACGTACACGGCCAGCGGGTGGTGCTCATGGACGCCGACGGCCAGGACGACCCGGCGGCCATCGGGCACCTCCTGGCCACCCTCGACGGCGGGGTCGACCTGGCCACGGGTCGTCGTGCCGTGCGCAACGACCGGTTCGTCAAGCGCACCACCTCCAAGCTCTACAACGGCGCCACCGCGTGGGTCACCGGGGTGCCGGGCAAGGACTTCAACTCGGGCCTCAAGGCCATGTCGCGGGAGCTGGCCGACAGCCTGGAGATGTACGGGGAGCTGCACCGCTACATCCCGGTGCTGGCGGTCTGGAACGGGTTCAAGGTGGCCGAGGTCGACGTGGAGCACCACGAGCGCCTCCACGGCACCTCCAAGTTCGGCCCGGCCCGGTTCTGGCGGGGGTTCCTCGACCTGGTCACGGTCAAGTTCCTCACCACCTACACGGCGCGACCGTTCCACCTCTTCGGTGGGATCGGCTTCATCATCGGCAGCCTCGGCGGGTTGATCCTGGCGTGGATGGCGGCCTCGAAGCTCCTCGGCCACGACATCGGCCAGCGCCCGGCGCTCCAAGCGGGCGTGCTGCTGGTGGTGGTGGCCGTCCAGATGGTGTCGCTCGGGCTGATGGCCGAGCTCATGGTCAACCTGAGACGGCGGCGCAAGCTCGACGGCACGGCCGAGGGCGACCTCTGATGCCCGACGTCGCCCCGCCCGCTCCCGAGCGCCCGCGCGCCATCGGCCTGGCACCGGGCCTGGCCCTCGACGCAGCAGGCCAGGACGCCGCCAAGTACGGCACCACCAACCCGGTGGTCCAGAAGCTCTTGGCCGCGTGGATGGCCAAGCTCCAGGCCGTCTTGGGCACGCCCACCGGGGTCACGGTCGACGTCGGGGTGGGGGAGGGCTTCGCCCTCGAGCGCATGTTCCCGGCCGGCACCGAGGTGATCGCCCTGGAGTACCGCCACGACAAGGCGGTGGTCGCGGCGGAGAAGCTCGAGGCGGTCTCGGTGGTGCGCGGCGATGCCGGGGTGCTCCCGTTCCCCGACGCCAGCGCCGACCTCGTCACC
>CAZIVZ010000648.1:0-1632 GCA_964542495.1 uncultured Aquihabitans sp. | reverse complement strand
CGGGCCGAGTCACGTGCTGCCCACCGACGGCAGCGCCCGCTTCGGCTCCGCGCTCACCGTGGCCGACTTCCAGAAGGACGTCCACGTCATCACCCTCACGCGGGGCGCGCTGGAGCGGGTGGCGCCCACCGTGCGCGCCATCGCCACCGCCGAGGGCCTCGCCGCCCACGCCGACTCCGTCGCCCGCCGCCTCGGCCGCGAGGGCTGATCGGTGGCCCCCCGCTTCTCGCCGCGCCCCGACGTCGCCCTTCGCGAGGGGTACCACTCACCGCAGGTCGACGTGGAGGTGCGCCTCAACACCAACGAGTCGCCCCTCGCCCCGCCCCAGGCGTTCCTCGATGCCGTGGCCGCCGAGGTGGCCAAGGTGGCCTGGAACCGCTACCCCGACCGGGGCGCCACCGAACTGCGGGCCCGCATCGCGGCACTCCACGGCGTGTCACCGTCGCAGGTGTTCGTGGCCAACGGGTCCAACGAGGTGCTCCAGACCCTCTCGCTCACCTACGCCGGGCCGGGTCGCGCCGTGGCCGTGTTCGAGCCCACCTACGCCATGCACAGCCAGATCGCCCGGATCGCGGGCTCCGAGGTGGCCGAGGGCGCCCGCGCCGCCGACCTCTCGCTCGACCTGGCCGAGGTGCGCCGGGTGCTCGCCGAATCGTCGCCCGCCATCACCTACGTGTGCTCGCCCAACAACCCCACGGGGATGGTCGAGTCCAGGGAGACGGTGCTGGAGGTGCTGGGCCTGGTGCCCGGGCTCCTCGTGGTCGACGAGGCCTACGGCCAGTTCGCCCCCTGGAGCGCGCTGGAGCTGGTCGACGAGGACACGCCGCTGGTGGTCACCCGCACGTTCTCCAAGACGTGGTCCATGGCCGCGGCGAGGCTCGGCTACCTGATCGGGCCCTCCTGGGTGGTCGACGAGCTCGACAAGGTGGTCCTGCCGTACCACCTCGACGCCCTCAAGCAGGCCGCCGGTTGCGTCGCCCTCGACCACGTCGCCGAGATGGAGCAGCGGGTGGCCACCCTGGTGGAGGAGCGGGGACGGGTGCACGCCGCCCTGGCCGACCTGCCCCTGGAGGTCTGGCCGTCGAGCGCCAACTTCATCCTGTTCCGCCCGCTCCGCCACGACGGCGACGCCGTGTGGGCGGACCTGGTGGCCGACTCCGTCCTGGTGCGGAACTGCGCGTCGTGGCCCGGTCTCCACAACTGCCTGCGCGTCACCATCGGCACCCGCGACGAGGACGACCGCTTCCTCGACGCCCTCCGGAAGGCCCTCGCATGAACGCTCCCCGCACCGCCACCAGCAACCGCACCACCAAGGAGACCTCCATCTCCCTGGCGCTCGACCTCGACGGCACCCAGGGTGTGGTGCGCGTGTCCACGGGCCTGCCGTTCTTCGACCACATGCTCGACCAGATCGGTCGCCACGGCGGGTTCGACCTGACCGTCGACGCCACCGGCGACCTCGAGGTCGACGGCCACCACACCGTGGAGGACGTGGGCATCGCCCTGGGCGAGGCGTTCCGCTCGGCGCTGGGCGACAAGGCGGGCATCCGGCGCTTCGCGTCGGGCCTGTACCCGCTCGACGAGGCGCTCATCGAGGCGGCCGTCGCTCTGTCGGGCCGCCCGTGCGTGGGC
>CAZIVZ010000647.1:0-1636 GCA_964542495.1 uncultured Aquihabitans sp. | reverse complement strand
CCTTACGGGCCGGTCGAACGGATCTGCCCAACATAGAGAGAGAAATACATTGGCAACAGGCACTGTGAAGTTCTTCAACGCTGAGAAGGGCTTCGGCTTCATCACCCGGGCCGAGGGCGCTGACGTCTTCGTCCACTTCTCCAACATCCAGGGCACCGGCTACAAGACCCTGGAAGAGGGCCAGACCGTCGAGTTCGACGTCGCTCCTGGCCGAAAGGGCGAGGAAGCCCAGAACGTTCGCGTGGTCTGAGACTCCTCCTCGTTCATCGCTGATCGAGACCTCGAGCGAGCCGCCGGTCCTTCGGGCCGGCGGCTCGTTCCGTTTTCGTCGACGCCGGCGGCCCGCTGCACCCGCGACGCGGTCCGAATCGGGCAGACTTGGGCCATGGCATCGAACAACCCGGCGCTCAACGACAAGATCTTCGAGCGCGAGACCGCCGCCGCGGGTGGCTTCACCCCCGGCTGGGGCTCGCCGTCCGACGAGGTGCCGCCGGGCCTGTTCACCGGTGCCGCCACCGACGCGGCCACCAGCCGGGTGGGCCAGGGCCCCGTGGAGACCGGCCTCACCATGCGTCTCGGCGGCACCCTCTCGGCCGCCGCCATCTTGTTGCTGGTGCTCCTGGTGGGCGCCTTCTTCGGCTGGCAGGCCACCGAGGTGGTCACCGCGGTGAACCTGGCCGGCGAGACCGTGGTGGTGAGCTCGAAGCTGCCTGCATGGGTCATCGTGGCGGCGATCGGCGGGTTCGCCCTGGCCATCCTCACCATCTTCAAGCCCAAGCTGGCCCGGTTCACCGCGCCGCTCTACGCCGCCGCCCAGGGCGCGTTCGTTGGCGCCATCTCGAAGCTGTACGAGGTGCAGTTCGACGGGATCGTGCTCCAGGCGGTGGGCCTCACCATCGGGGTGTTCGTGATGATGCTGGTGCTCTACGCCACCGGCACCATCAAGGTGACCGACCGCTTGCGCAAGGGCATCTTCGCCGCCACCGGCGCCGTGTGCCTCGTGTACCTGGCCACCCTGGTGGCCCGCCTCTTCGGCTCCGACATCCCGATGATCCACGACGCCGGCATCGTCGGCATCGGCTTCAGCTTGGTCGTGGTGGGCATCGCGTCGTCGAACCTCCTGCTCGACTTCGACTTCATCGAGCGAGGCGTGGAGATGCGTGCCCCGCGCTACATGGAGTGGTTCGGCGCCTTCGGCCTCATGGTCACGCTCATCTGGCTGTACCTCGAGCTGCTGCGCCTCCTCTCCAAGCTCCGCAGCCGCTGACGGCACCCTCACCGCGGTAGGTGGCCGCCGGTCCGCGCCACCGGCTCGGAGCGGGCACAATGACCCGGTCCACTGTGGTGAGGAGGCCCTGCCCGTGAGCGATACCACGACCTGCCCGAGCTGCAGCGCGACGCTGCCGCCCGGCGCGGCGTTCTGCACCACCTGTGGCACCCGCGTCGCCGACGCACCGGCCGAACCCGAGGCCCCCGCCGCCGACGCCACGCGGGTCGACACGCCCGGGTTGCACGATTCCACCCAGGTCTTCGCGCCGCCCCCGGAGCCGGCCGCGCCCGCGCCGTGGCAGCCGGCCGACACCGGCGCCCCGACGCTTCCCGGCCCCCCCCCCCCGCCCGCCCGCCGGGCCCCCCC
>CAZIVZ010000646.1:0-1640 GCA_964542495.1 uncultured Aquihabitans sp. | reverse complement strand
CCGAGCGCGCCCTGCGGGCCATCGCCCGCAAGGTCCCCTTCGCCGAGGAGGAGACGGCCTCGAGGTTCGTGCACCAGCTGGCCGATCGCCTCCAGGACCTGGCCCGCCAGCCCGAGCTCGTCCGCCGGGGAGCGCTCTGGGCGGCGGCGAACTGGCTGCTCGACGCCGCCTCCCTGTGGGTGTTCCTGCGCGCCTTCGGGGCCACCGTGAACCCCATCAACCTGGTGGTGGCCTACGGCTTGGCCGGGGTCATCGCCGCCCTGCCGCTCACGCCGGGCGGGCTCGGCGTGGTGGAGACCATCCTGCCGGCCACCCTCGCCGGCTTCGGCGTGCCCGCCGGGATCGCCCTGGCCGGCGTGCTGGCGTGGCGCTTCGCGCAGTTCTGGTTGCCCATCCCCCTGGGGGGCCTCGCCTACCTGTCGCTGCGGTTCGGCGAGTTCGGTCGCGAGGCACGGGAGGCGGGCCGACCCTCGACGTTCGGGCAGGGGGCGGACCGGCGCGTCTGGGACCAGGCGAGCGGCGAGTACCGGGTGCTCACGGGGCCGGGCGGGGTCGACTCACCCGCGGCCGAGGAGCCGTGACCTGAACAGGTCGAGCACCTGGTCGAGCGCCTCCCGGGTGGGGTGGCCCGGCTCGTCCACCAGATCCTCCGTGAGCACCGAGTGCGCGAGGGAGCGGATGTGGTGGGGATTGTCCTTCGAGGAGTCGATCTCCACGCCCACGAACGAGTCGCCGAGCTCGCGCCGGAGGGTGGCGAAGCGCTCCGCGGGGGCCAGCCGGTCGCCGGTGAAGCGCAGGCCCAGCACGCACAGGTCGGGCTCCGCCTCGCAGCGCGCCTTGACCGCCCGGAGGTCGTCGGGTGTGAGGTTGACGTCGCCTCGGTGACCCTTGGTGAGCACGAACGGCAGCGACGGCTGGGAGAGGACCGGGGCGGCCACCGCCGGGTCGACCATCATCGCCAGGGCGAAGCCGCCGGTGAGGCACATGCCCACCACCCCGACCCCCGGGCCTCCGCACCTGGCGTGCTCCTCACGGGCCAGCGCCTTCAACCAGCTGGTGAGGGGCGAGGTCTGGTTGCGGGCCCAGGTGGCGAACTCGCGCGAGACGCAGGCGTGGGCCATGCTCTGGGCGATGTAGCCGGGTGAGGGCGCCCGGCCCGGCGTGCCGAACAGGGAAGGCAGCACCGCGGTGCAGCCCAGGTCGGCCACCCGACGGGCGAAATCGGCCACGGCGGGGGTGATCCCCGGGATCTCCGACAGGACCAGCACGGCGGGGCCCGAGCCGAGGCGGAACACCTGGCGGGTCTTCTCGTCGAAGGTGAACGTGGATTCGGTGAACCCCTCGAGCGCGCCCATGGCCGGTCAAGCTACCCATCCGCGTCGGACGCTCGACCCCGGCCCTCGTCCTTGGCGCGGTACATGGCCACGTCGGCCGCGTGGAGCAGGCGGTCCGGATCGTCGAGGCCGGCGTCGGCGAGGGCGATCCCGATGCTGATGGCCACCCGCAGGTCGAGGTCGCCGAGGCGCACCGGGCTGCCTTCCACGGCGTGAGCGACCCGGTCGGCGATGACCTGGGCCTGGCTGGCCTCGTCGAGGTCGTCGCACACCACGACGAACTCGTCGCCACCGGTGCGGGCCACG
>CAZIVZ010000645.1:0-1644 GCA_964542495.1 uncultured Aquihabitans sp. | reverse complement strand
CCCACCACCTGGGCGGCGACCGCCTCGGTGAGGGCGTCGAGCACCTCGTCGTAGCGGGCCCGCGAGGCGAGGATCCGGGTCTGGGCCACGCAGGCCTGCCCGTTGTTCATCAGCCCGGCGTCGAGCAGTTGCGGTACAACCGTGGCCACGTCGGCGTCATCGAGGATGATCGCCGCCGACTTGCCGCCGAGCTCCAGGGTGACGGGGCGCAGCAGGGCACCGCAGGCGGCACCGATCTTCATGCCGGCGGCGGTGGACCCGGTGAAGGTCACCTTGTCGACCTGTGGGTGCGTCACCAGGTACTCGCCCACCTCGCGCCCGGCGGGGAGGATGCTGAGGACGCCCTTCGGGAGGCCGGCCTCGTCCATGATCTCGGCGAACACGTAGGCGTCGAGCGGGGTCTCGGGGGCCGGCTTGAGCACCACCGTGCAACCGGCGATCACCGCCGGTGCCACCTTCATCACCGCCTCGAACAGCGGCACGTTCCACGGGATCACCGCGGCCACCACGCCCAGCGGCTCCTTGCGCACCACCACCGGGCCGAACATGCCGACCCGGGTCTCCTCGAGGTCGTAGCTGCCGGCCAGGCCGGTGTAGGCGTCGAGGACCATGGTGGACGACAGCACCTGGCCGAAGATGCCCCAGCCCGAGGGGCTGCCCATCTCGGTGGTGATGAGGCCGGTGAGCTCCTCCATCCGGGCCGAGATCAGCGCCGAGGCCCGGCCCAGGATCTCGATGCGCTCGCCGATGGGCCGCGTGGCCCAATCGGTGGCGTCGAAGGTGGACCGGGCGGCGGCCACGGCGAGGTCGACATCGGCGTTGGTGGCCTCGGGGACCCGGCCGGCCACCTGCTCGGTGAACGGGTTGATCACGTCGATGGTGCCGGTGCCGGACGGAGCGACGAGCTCGCCGCCGATGTAGAGACGATCGTGGACGATCACCGTGAGACCCCCTAGGCCCTGGGTTGGCAGGACGCCGAGCGTAGCCACCGATCTGACGCCCCGTCAGGACTGTGCCCTGGGTCACCGGAGGTGACTCTGGGCGTCCGATCCCGGCCGAGGGCCTCGTAGCGAGTCGATAGGGTGAGCCCGTCCCCCGAAGCCTGCACGCGAGCGCACCGATGACCGACCGAGACCTGGAGCTCCGCGCGATCAACACGATCCGCGGCCTGGCCATGGACATGCCCCAAGCCGCCAACAGCGGCCACCAGGGCACCGCGATGGCGCTGGCGCCGCTGGCCCACGTGCTGTGGACCCGCATCATGGACTACGACCCCACCGACCCCGAGTGGTTCGACCGGGATCGCTTCGTGCTCTCGGCCGGGCACGCGTCGGTGCTGCTCTACGCCATGTTGCACCTCACGGGGTACGACCTCTCGCTCGACGACCTCAAGGCGTTCCGCCAGTGGGGCTCGCGCACGCCGGGCCACCCCGAGCGGCACCACACCGCAGGGGTCGAGGTCACGACCGGTCCCCTCGGCCAGGGCGTCGGCAACGGCGTGGGCCTGGGCATGGCCGAGCAGTACCTGCGGGCCCGCTTCGGCGCCGACGTCGTCGACCACCACACCTTCGTGATCTGCGGCGACGGCGATCTCTCCGAGGGCGTCAGCCACGAGGCCGCCTCGCTGGCCGGGCACCTCGGCCT
>CAZIVZ010000644.1:0-1654 GCA_964542495.1 uncultured Aquihabitans sp. | reverse complement strand
ATCACCTCGGTCACGCCCTCGGGGTCGAGGCGCGCCAGCAGCTCCTTCACCCGGAGCTGGTCCGGGCCGATGCCCTCGATCGGGCTGATGGCGCCCTGGAGCACGTGGTAGCGACCTCGGTACTCGCCGGTCTTCTCCACGGCCACCAGGTCCTTGGGCTCCTCGACCACGCACAGCAGGGTGGCGTCGCGGCGGTCGTCGGCGCAGATGCCGCAGAGCTCGCCCTCGGACAGGTTGAAGCAGCGCTGGCACCACGACACCCGGTCCTTGGCCTCCACGATCGAGCGCGACAGGCGGAGCGCGTCCTCACGCGGGAGCTTCAGCAGGTGGAAGGCGATGCGCTGGGCTGACTTGGGCCCGACGCCGGGCAGGCGCCCCAGCTCGTCGATGAGGTCCTGGACCGGACCGGCGTAGGCACCGGCCATGCGGTCAGCTTCCCCCGAACAGGTCGCCGAGGCCGAGCCCGCCGAGGTCGAGCCCGCCGCCGGACTGGAGCTCGTTGATCTGCTCGACGGCGTGGCGCAGGGCGGCGAGCACGAGGTCCTGGAGCATGTCGACGTCGGCCGGGTCCACCGCCGACGGATCGATGTTCACGCCCTGGAACTCGAGGGCGCCCGTGACCGAGATGCGCACGACGCCGCCGCCCGAGACGCCCTCCACGAGCGTCTCGGCCACCTGCTCCTGGGCGGCGAGCATCTGCGACTGGAGGGCGGCGGCCTGCTCCATGAGCGAGCCGAAGTCGAGCCCGCCGCCGGCACCTCCCCCGCCGCCGAGCAGGGCGGCCAGCGGATCTTCCGCCTGCTGGCCGAAGGGGGAACCGCCGACGCCGTCGTCGGGGAGGGTGAAGGGCTGGACCACGTGATCGGGCTCTATCACGTCGTCTCGATCGTCGGGGGTGGGATCGGGGGTCATCGAGGGCTCCTGGGGGGGTGGGAGGGCGGAGGGGTTCATTCGACGAACTCGGCGCCGGGGAAGGCCTCGGTGAGGGCGTCGATCCCGCCGGTGGCGGCCGATGGTGCATCGGGCAGGTCGCGCACCTCGGCGATGGCGAGCGGCACGTCGTCGTCGGGCTCCGGGTCCGGTGCCGGCGCCCGGTTGCCGGAACTGCTCGAGGCGCGCGCCGGTGGCGATCCGCCGTCGGCTGACCTCAGGACGAGCGAGATCGCGAGGCCGAAGCGCTGCGACAGCGCCGCCTCCACCTCGCCCTGCTTGGGCGCGCAGTTGGCACGGTGGGCCTCGTTCGGGAACACGATCGTGGCCGTGGTGCCGGACACCTCGGTGAACTCGCCGCCGCGGTAGCCGGCCTTGGCGATCCCCTTCAGCGCCAGCTCGCTGTCCTCCCAGACCGCGTTCAGCGTGGCGACGTCGGGCATGGCGCCGGCACCCGGCGACGGGGTGGCGGGAGCGGGCGGAGCCGAGGGCGGCGTCGGTGCCGGAGGCGGAGGCGGTGCCGCCGCCTCGGGCGCCGGGGACGGCGACGGGGGCGCGGCGGGAGTAGGGCGGCTCGACGAGCCGGGGCGCTCGGCCCGCCGGGCGGCGAGCTCGGCGCGGGCGGCGTCGGCCGGGCGGGCGCCCGGGCGCGGCGGGGGTGGTGGCGCGGTCGGGCGATCTGCCGCCGAGGCCGGTGCCGGGACCGGCCTTGACGGTGCCTGAG
>CAZIVZ010000643.1:0-1662 GCA_964542495.1 uncultured Aquihabitans sp. | reverse complement strand
GGTCCAGCCCGCGCTGGTGGTCGCGGGCGGCGTGGCGGCCCTCGCCCTGATGAGTCCCCTGTCGCCGCGCGCGCCGGGGCCGGTGGGTGTGCGGTCGCTCACCGAGTACCGCCACGACCGGGCCGATGCCGTGGCCCGAGCCCGCATCGGTCCCGACGACTCCGTCGTGGCCACGTCGGCCATGCTCAGCCACCTCACCCACCGCCAGGAGGCGTGGCTGTTCCCCGCGCCCTACGCGGCCGCCGAGCCCGCCGAGCTGTCGCCCACGCCCTCCAAGGCCGCGGCCGCCCGGGTGGACGTGGCCGTCCTGGAGGGCGACGCCGTGGAGACCGCCCGCCGCTACGGCCTGGTGGGCGACGTTGAAGAAGAGATCCTCACCGCCCGACCCTGACCTGTTCCCGCGCTGGCCGCTGTCGACCGCGCTAGGCGCCTGCTCGCCGGTTGATCAGATCGGCGACCTCGTCCACCGGCGTCCTACGACCACCACGGAAGGCCACCAGACGTCCGACGCCTTCCACCCGGATCACATGGCCGGAGCGAAGGGTCACGATCAGCTCATTGAACACCGGCAACGTCCCCGCGCTGGCTGCATCGGCCCTGGCCACTTCCTCCCACGGCAACCGCCGGTGGCGGAACACCGTTCTGACCTCCAGGTGGTCGAGACCGACCGTCACTCGCACGCGATGGAGGGCAACGAGGTACGACCCAGTCACGAGCAGGATGACAGCGCCTAGAGCCGTTGCGCCTCCATCGCCATGGATCACCATCGCGACACCGACGAGGAACATGGTGGCGAAGCAGGCGGTGAGCCAGATGCGCTGACCACCTCCGCTCAGGACCATCGTTTCGCCGTCGTCCGAGAAGCCCACGACGTGATCATGCCCCGGGCCGATCCAACGTCGGGGACAGGCGCCAGGAGTTGGACAGTCGGGATCGAGGCGAGAGTCATGTCGGATCCGCCCTGCCAACTCGGCTCATGGTGGAACCGGGGATGATCGGGCGCTCTCAGAACCACTGCGGTGATGGGGCGACTGGAGGAGGCGGCAGCTGGCGTCGCCGGCGGTGCTCGAGAAGCATCTCGGCCAGGACGGTTCCCAGCACCGGAACCAGGCCGGCGGGCGTCACAAGCACCGCGTTCAGCCCAGCGGTCGAACTCGACTTGCCCAGCTCGTGGACCCAGAGGAAGACCCAGACCGTGACGACGGTGAGGGCGATTCCGGCCACAACCGTCACGACCCAGGTCCGAACGAGCAAGAGGTAGGCAACACCGGCAGGCCCGGCGAAGGCCATTCCAGCGGGCGCCACGACCAAGGCCACGACTGCCCCGGCGAGGATCTCGCCGGCCGACGTACCACGCGAGCTCTGGATCGCGAAGGCCCCTGCGGCTGCGCTGAGGTACCAGACAAGCCCTCGGACGATCAGCGACGACTTCGTCAATGGCCGTATGTGGGAAGTGAACCACCGTTGCATGCGGGGTGCGGCTACCAGGCGTTCTGTACGGCGAGGGTCGGTGCTAGCCGACCTGCTTGAGTTCGCGCCGCAAATCCTTGATCTCGTCTCGGAGGCGGGCGGCGTACTCGAAGCGCAGGTCCTGCGAGGCAGCGGCCATCTCCTCTTCGAGGGTGAAGATGAGCCGGGCCAACTCGTCGCCGGGGAGCTCGG
>CAZIVZ010000642.1:0-1666 GCA_964542495.1 uncultured Aquihabitans sp. | reverse complement strand
CCCACGCCTTCTGCACGATCTCGAAGCTCGTCCGCCCGCTCACGAACAGGGCCAGGTCGGGGACGGGCAGGGCCCCGTCGAGCAGGAGCCGGCCCACCACCTTGTCGACCGCGTTGTGGCGGCCGATGTCCTCGCGCACCGCCCGCACCGCGCCGTCGACGTCGAACGCAGCAGCGGCGTGGACCCCGCCGGTGGCCTCGAACAGCTCCTGGCCGGCCCGCACCAGGTCCGGCGCCGCCGCCAGCACCTCGGGCGGGAAGGCCACCCGACGGGCCAGCGGGGTCAGGCGCTCGGCCACCGCCTCGATCCCGTCGGTGCCGCACCAGCCGCACGACGACGTGGTGGTGCCCAGGCGGGGCGTGGGAACCGGCGCCCCGCCACCGGTGTCCACCGTGACCACGTTGAACCTCGTGTCCACCGCGGAACCGGTGGCGCAGTACCGCACCTGCTGCACGGGCGCTCCGGCCAGCAGGCCGTCGGTGTGGCACAAGCCCACCGCCAGCTCGTAGTCGTGCCCGGGCGTGCGCATGGTGGTGGCCACCCGCACGCCGTCGAGGCGGATCTCGAGCGGTTCCTCGACGATCACGTGGTCGGGCGTTCGGCTCCCCTGGCCATCGACCAGCTTGCGCACCAGCAGCGAGCGCGTCCGTCCCCGAGGCATCGGTCCAACCTACCGACGACGGCCCCGACCATCGCGGCCGACCAGGGCGGGTACGGTCCCCACCATGTGGTTCTGCGACCAGTGCGGGCGGCTGGCCGAGGGGGGCGACCCGGAAGCGGGCGTGCCCCCGACCTGTCCTGACCACGGGCCCCGGTGGCGGCTCATCCGCAACGCGCCCTGCGCGGCGGCCGTGGTGGTGCGCGACGGCCTCGTGCTCCTCGGCCGGCGGGCGCGGGAGCCGTTCGTCGGCATGTGGGAGGTGCCGGGCGGGTTCGTGGAGCGGGGCGAGCACCCCGCCGACGCCGCCGTGCGCGAGGTGCGCGAGGAGCTCGGGATCCACGTCGTGCTCACCGGCCTGGTGGGCATCTACCTCGAGTGCAGCTCGCGGGGCGAGAGCCTCCTGATCACCTGCTATGCCGCCACCACCGACGACGTCGACGCGGTGCCCGACCTCGATGAGGTCAGCGAGTGGGGGTGGTTCGCCCCTGCGGACATCCCCCTGGAGATGGCCGGACGCCACCGACTGCGCATCGACGACTGGCTCGCCGGTCGCACCGTCGGTCTCCCCGGCGACGGTCGCTGACGCCGGCCGCTGACGCCGGCCGCTGACGACGAAGCCGGCTGCACCGGTGCGGCTGGCACCGCGCCAACTGCTGCCGCCTGCGCGCGACGACCGCCCCCTACCGCGTGGAGCCCTGCTCCTCGTCCTGCTGGCGAGCGATCTCGATCCAGCGCCGGCGCATGCCCACGGCGATGAGCAGCACCGAGATGCCGCACGCCACCAAGGCGATCTGGCCGGTGGCCAACCCGATGAGGGCCACCACCGGGCCGATGACGATCCCGGCGCCGAAGTAGCGGATCCAGGCCTGCGGCGACATCGGGCCACGGTACCGGCCCGACCCGCAGCGGCTCCTACCCCAGCTCGCGCACCCGGCCGCCCGCCACCTCGAGGCGACGGGTGACCGACACCCGGTCGAGGAACCGACGGTCGTGGGTGACGAGCAG
>CAZIVZ010000641.1:0-1674 GCA_964542495.1 uncultured Aquihabitans sp. | reverse complement strand
CCGTGGGCCATGGCCCTGCGGGCCCGCCTGGCCGAGCGGTGGGGGCTCGACGTCGAGCTCATGTGGAGCGACGACGGCATCGTGATCCGCCTGCCCGAGGCGGTCGACGAGCTCCCCACCGACGAACTGCTGATCGACCCCGACGAGATCGACGAGATCGTGATCGCGCAGCTGCCCGGCACCGCCATGTTCGCGGCGCGCTTCCGTGAGGCGGCGGCCCGGGCCCTGCTGCTGCCCCGGCGCCGGCCGGATCGTCGCACGCCGCTGTGGCAGCAGCGCCAGAAGGCGGCCGACCTGCTGGCGGTGGCGGCCAAGCACCCGAGCTTCCCGATCCTGCTGGAGGCCACCCGCGAGTGCTGCAACGACGTGTTCGACCTGCCGGCGTTGCGGGGTCTGCTGCGAGACCTGCGCTCGCGCAAGGTGCGGGTGGTCGCGGTGGACACCGCCCAGGCCTCGCCCATGGCCCAGTCGCTGATCTTCGGCTGGATCGCCGTCTACATGTACGAGGGCGACGCGCCGCTGGCCGAGCGCCGGGCCGCGGCCCTGGCCCTCGACCGCAACCTGCTGCGCGAGCTGCTGGGGGCCGAGGAGCTGCGCGACCTCCTCGACGCCGACGTGCTGGCCGACCTCGAGGACGAGCTCCAACACCTCGTCGACGGGCGGCGCGCTCGGGACCTCGACGAGGTCCACGATCTGCTGCGCGTGCTCGGGCCGCTCACCGTGGCGGAGCTGGTGGCGCGGTCGGTGCCCGAGCTGGGCCCACCGGGGGTGGAGGCCGCGCTGGAGCGGCTGGCGTCGGAGCGGCGGGCCATGGTGGTCTCGGTGGCGGGCGAGGACCGCTGGGCCGCGGCCGAGGATGCGGGCCGGCTGCGCGACGCGCTGGGGTGCACCGTCCCGCTCGGCCTGCCGGGCGCCTACACCGAGTCGGTCGACCACCCGCTCGCCGACCTGGTGGTCCGCCACGGCCGCACCCACGGCCCGTTCCTGGCCCGCGACGTGGCCGCCCGCCTGGGCCTGTCGGTCGACCGGGTGCGCCCCGTGCTCGACGCCCTCACCGCCGACGGCGCGCTCGTGCGCGGCGAGTTCAGGCCCGGTGGTGCCGAGCGCGAGTGGTGCGACCCGGAGGTGCTGCGCCAGCTCCGCCGCCGGTCGCTGGCGGTGCTGCGCGCCGAGGTGGAGCCGGTGGACGGTGCCGCGCTCGGGCGCTTCCTGCCCCGGTGGCAGGGCGTGGGCCTGCCCCGCCGAGGCCAGGACGCCCTGGTGGAGGTGATCAGCGTCCTGGCGGGAGCGGCCATCCCGGCCTCGGTCCTCGAGGTCGACGTGCTGGCGGCCCGCATGGCCGACTACCAGCGGGCCGACCTCGACGCGCTGTGCACCTCTGGTGCGGTGGTCTGGGTGGGCGCCGGCCCGCTCGGGTCGGGCGACGGACGGCTGCGCCTGGTGTTCCGGGACCAGGTGCCGCTGCTGGTGCCCGAGCTGGCGGTCGACGAGGCGCCGGACGGCCCGCTGCACCAGGCCCTGCGCGCCCATCTGGCCGCGCGGGGCGCGTCGTTCTGGGACGACCTCGTGCGCGCCGCCGCCGAGGCCGGTGCCGACTACGACGAGCCCACCGTCCTGGCCGCCCTGTGGGACCTCGTGTGGGCCGGCGAGGTCACCAACGACTCGCTCGCCCCC
>CAZIVZ010000640.1:0-1677 GCA_964542495.1 uncultured Aquihabitans sp. | reverse complement strand
CTAGCCCCGATCGTTCACGGGGTGAGATGACGCGAGGGACCTGAGACGCGACAAGTGCCCTGCTCATGGGCTTTTCTGGGAGTTGCGACACACTCAGAAGGCTCACGAGGAGGGCACCTGACAGGTGCACGCTATCAGTGCGGTTCCAGCCAGGATCGAGGGCGGTGGCCAGGGCGCGGTGGCCCATGTCGGGCTCCACGCGTTGGCGTCGTTCGCCGATCGGATCGGTGTGCCCGACACGCTGTCGGCGGTCATCCCGCCGGCGGGCGAGCGACTCCCGGTTCATGACCGGGGCAAGGTCCTCACGCATGCGATGTTGATGCTCACCGGGGGCGGCAACTCGTGCGCCGACATCGAGCAGCTGCGCGTCGAGGGCCGCCTGTTCGGCGCAGTGGCATCGGACTCGACGACCTATCGCACGTTCCGCCAGATCACGCCCGTGGTCCGCGCCGACCTCCACGTGGCTTTCGGCCAGGTGCGCCGGAAGGTGTGGGCGCGGTCGTCGGCGACGAACAACACCGGCCCGGTGGTGTTGGACATCGACGCGTCGCTGGTCCAGATCCACTCCGAGAACAAGGAGGGCACCGCTGCGACCTACAAGGGCGGGTTCGGGTTCCACCCGATGTTCTGCTTCGCCGACGCCACGGGCGAGACGTTGGCGTCGATGCTGCGACCCGGCAACGCCGCCGCGAACAACGCAGCTGATCACCTCACCCTGCTCGACACCGCGATCGACCAACTTCCTGACACGGTCGCGGTCGGACACCGCCCCGGTGACGATGCCAACGCGGTCGATCGTCCGGTGGTGGTGCGGGCCGACTCGGCTGGCTGCACCAACGGGTTCGTGTCGGGCTGCCGGGCCCGCAACATCGGCTTCGCCGTCGTGGCCAGGGCATCGTCGCAGATCCACTCGGCCCTGTTGGGGGTGCTCGTCGATGACGAAGCCTGGACCCCGGCGCTCACCCAGACCGGTGACGAACGTCCCGGTGCCGCGGTGATCGAGCTCACCGACCGCGTCGACCTCGCGGGCTGGCCGACCGGCACCCGGCTCATCGTGCGCCGCGAACCACTCCACCCGGGTGCTCAGCGGTCGCTGTTCCCATCGGAGACCTACCGCTACTGGGGCCACTACACCGACCAGGCCGGCGACCCTGCCGACCTCGACACCACCATGCGCGCCCACGCCCGCGTCGAAGACCACATCCGACGCTTGAAGGCATCGGGGCTCGAGCGGTTCCCGTTTCGCGACCTCGCCGCCAACCAGGCGTGGCTCGCCACCGTCGGCTGGGCTGCCGATCTCGCCCGCTGGTTCCAACTCCTCTGCCTCACCGGCGTGCTCGCCGGGGCTGAACCCAAGACGCTGCGCTGGCGGCTCTGGCACACCCCCGCCCGCATCGTTCGCACCGGCCGACGCAACGTCATCCGGCTCCTCGACGGCTGGCCCGACACCGACCAACTCCTCGAAGCCCACCAGCGCATCGCCACCCTCGCCTGACCGCACCGACCGACCCGATCGGCCGAGAGCCTCTGCTTCACCGCGCCCCGAACCACGGCGACGACACCACAACCCAGGCCGAAGAACCAGACCGACCGCCAAATCGTTCGAGCCCGGCCAGATCACCAGCCCGAAATGCCGACGGCCACCGCCGCTGCATTCTCATGAACGATCGGGGCTAG
>CAZIVZ010000639.1:0-1678 GCA_964542495.1 uncultured Aquihabitans sp. | reverse complement strand
GTGAGGTGGCTGAGCATGGCCGACGTGGCCACGACGGAGTCGTCGGGACCGATGTCGGCTCGGGCCACGGCATCGGCCCGGTCGTGGCGGTACTCGGTGAGCGACCGCACGCCCACCGGCCCCGGCGCGCGCGGCGACAGTGGGCTCATCAGGGCGAGGGCCGCCACCCCGCCCACGGCCACCAGCGCGGGCTGGACCAGCCGGGGCCGGTCCGGGTCCCCGAGCGCGGCGATCGCGCCGCCCACCGCCAGGGGGTACATCGGGGCCCAGTAGTGGAACCACGGCAGGCTCGTGCCCGGCCAGCGAGACAGCAGCACCGGTGCGGCGGCGACGAACGTGGCCGCCGCCCAACGCGGCTTCAGGAACGTGAGGAACCCCACCGGCAGGAAGAGGATGACCAGCTTGGTGCCGGTGTCGGCCGACAGGAGCGCCTCGAGCACGCGCCACGGGTGGGTGAGGGCGTCCTTCGGGCTCGACCCGATGTGGCCGAAGTGCACCTCGAAGGTGCCCCGCGCCCCGAGCAGGGCGGGCAGGGTGAACCCCGCCACGATCCCGGCCAGCGACAGGCCCACGAACCGCCGGCGCACCGCCGGCGCCGCCACGAGGGCCAGGCCCATGAGGACCCAGGCCAGCTCGGCCCGGCACAGCACGATCAGCAGGCCCGCCACCGTGGCGCGGTTGACGTCGCCCCGGCGGGCCTCCAGCGCGGCCCACGCCACGAACGGCACGGCCAGGGTGGCCGGGTGGAACTCGAACATGGCGGCGGCGGTCAACGGCGTGCCGCACGCCACCGCCACCGTGGCCACCCATGGGGCCACCCCCTCGTGGCGGGCCAGGGCCCGAAGGGGGAGCACGGTGGCACCCAGAGCCGCGCCCTGGGCGGCGAAGAGCCAGTAGGGCGTGGCCGCCAGCTTGTAGAGCGGCACGAACACCAGCACCGAGACCGACAGGTGGTCGGCGAACAGGTTGCGGCCGTTGATGGTGACCTCGGGGGCCATGCCCTTCGACAGCAACCACACGCCCTGGTCGAACACACCCAGGTCGATGGCGCCGGACCACCAGTTGCGGTAGCGGAGCATGCCGGCCACGCCGTAGACGACGCCGAGGGCGATCGCGGCGATCCAGCCGGCGCGGTCGCGGCCGTCGCTCGGCGTGTCGACGGGGCGCTCGACGATGGTCGTGGTGGTCATCGGACACCGGCCAGGTGGGGCTCGGCGACGCCGTCGCCCTCGGTCCTGCGCATGGCGGGCGAGCCTACGGTCGCGCCCGCCGCCGGCGGTGCACCCCGGGCCACCACCGCCCACACGGCCAGGGCGGTCACCGGTGCCGCCACCCGGGTGGTGTTCAGCCACGACACGGTCACGTCGGTGGCCAGGCACGCCATGAGGGCGGCGTGCAGGCCGAGCACCGCCGACACGCCGCGGTCGGTGCGCCACGTGTGGACGGCACCGACGGCGAGCAGCACCAGCAGCCCGAGCCCGAGGGCCACGCCGCGGGGGCTGCTGGTGGACTGGACCCAGCCGAGCAGCGGGAGGCTGACCTGCGCCGCGCCCTCGAGCGACGACTGGCCGATCTGCGCGGTGGACCACGCCGCCCAGGACCCGATGGCCAGCGTCGGCAGCGCCACCGCGGCCACCCGCCAGCGCCGGGGCATGCCCGCGGTGAACACCAGCCCCAG
>CAZIVZ010000638.1:0-1678 GCA_964542495.1 uncultured Aquihabitans sp. | reverse complement strand
CGTAGGGCGAGTCGTTCGCGATGCGCACGGCGTCGTCGTCGCCGTCGTGGGCGATGACCACGAGCACGGGGCCGAAGATCTCCTCGCGGGCCACCCGAGCGGAGTTGTCCAACCCGGTGACCAGCGCGGGCTCCACGAAGAACCCGCGCTCGAAGCCGGCCGGCCGACCGCCGCCGGTGGCGAACGTGCCGCCCTCGTCGAGCGCGAGCTGGAGGTAGCCCTCCACCCGCTCGCGCTGGCGGGCCGAGATCAGCGGGCCGCAGATGGTGCCGGGGTCCTGCGGGTCTCCCGCGCCGAGCGAGGCCATCGTGGCGGCTGCGGACTCCACGGCCTCGTCGTAGCGGGCGCGGGGCACCAGCAACCGGGTGGTGATGGCACACCCCTGCCCGGCGTGGGTGCAGGCCGTGAACGCGGCGAGGCTTGCGGCCGATCCGAGGTCGGCGTCGTCGAGGATGATGAAGGCCGACTTGCCGCCCAGCTCGAGGAACACCCGCTTGAGGGTCTCAGCGGCGGCGGCCATGACCTTGCGGCCGGTGGCGGTGGAACCGGTGAACGAGACGAGGTCCACCCGAGGATCCTGGGCGAGCGCCGCGCCGAGGGCGTGATCGGACGAGTTGACGATGTTGAGCACGCCCGCTGGGAGATCGGTCTCCCGGGCGATCGCACCCACCGCGGCGGCCGCCCACGGCGTGTCGGGCGCGGGCTTGAGCACCACGGTGCAACCGGCGGCCAGGGCCGGGCCGAGCTTGGCCAGGTTGATCTGGTGCGGGAAGTTCCACGGCGTGATGGCGCCCACCACGCCGGCGGGCTCGCGCAGGACCCAGCGGTGGCTCGGGACGCCCACGGGGGTGGCCGTGCCCAGGTCGCTCGTCCATTGGTAGCCCTCGGCCAGGTCGGCCACGTAGCCGAGATCGGCCACCGGCGAGTCGAGCTGGGCGAGGGTGGTCAGGAACCGCGGTGCGCCCACTTCGGCGATGGTGAGCTCGCGCAGCTCGTCGGCGTGGGCGAGCAGTGCGTCGCGCAGCTGGCGAACGCAGCGGACCCGCAAGGCGTGGTCGGTGGACCAGTCGGTCTCGTCGAACGCCCGGCGTGCCGCGCCGATGGCGGCGTCGAGGTCGGCGGCGGTGCCGTCGGCCGCCTGTCCCATCTCCTCCTCGGTGGCGGGGTTGACCGTGGCGAAGGTGGCGCCCGACGACGACGGGCGGAGCTCGCCGTCGATCAGGTTGCGGTCGAGCCCGTCGATCACGAGGGTGTGTCCCACAGCCCCACGGGCGTGTCCGCCAGCAGGTAGTGGCCGGGGAGCTGGCCCGGGGCCAGCGAGCGCTCCATCCGCGCCGTCATGCCCGCCGACAGCGTCCCGTCGCCGATCATCTCGAGGAACACCGCGGCGGCGTTGCCGTAGTCGAACCAGTCGCGCTGCCACGACCACTGGAGGCTCCCGCCGTAGCGGAACCACGAGCCCCCGATGCCGGCTACCTCGTAGTGCGTGCCGTCGGCGCGGGTGGCGTCGGCGATCTGGCGCCAGAAGCCCACCACGTGGCCCTTGGCCTCGTCGATGATCACCTCCTGGTACGGGTACTCCCACCCGCCGAGGCCGCCCATCTCGAGCCCCAGGGCGATCTCGCGGATCTGCTCACGGCCGACGGCCATGAAGTTCTCCTTGGGGCCGTAGTTCCAG
>CAZIVZ010000637.1:0-1696 GCA_964542495.1 uncultured Aquihabitans sp. | reverse complement strand
CACGAGTGGCACGCCGAGGTCGCTGGCCGACTTGAGGTGGTCGCCGGCGAGGATGCCGAGGCCACCCGAGTACTGAGGCAGGGCTTCGGCGATGCCGAACTCCGGGGAGAAGTACGCCACCCGGTCGAGCGGCGAGTCGGCGCGGGTCTGGAACCAGCGCGGCTCCTCGAGGTAGCGGACCAGCTCGTGGTGCACCTCGCCGAGGAATCGCAGGAACGCCGGGTCCTGGGCGAGCGCCGCGAAGCGCTCGGGTCGCACCCGGCCCAGCAACCCCACCGGATCGTGACGGGTGGCGTCCCAGGCGTCGGGGTCGACCCAGCGGAAGAGGTCACGGGTTCGGTCGTCCCAGGCCCAGCGCAGGTTCATGGCCAGCGGTTCGAGCGGCCGGAGGGGCTCGGGGAGTCTGGGTCGGACGGTGAAGCTCCGGAGGGCCTGCATGGGAAGGACCGTAGCCAGATGCGTCCACGGCGTCAGGAGCACGGCGGAGCTGTTCACGCGCCGGTCACGCGCGAAAGCGGCCGGCCGACGACCTCCTGACGATCTGCGTGTCTCCGGTCACAGTTCAAGGGTTCTTGAAGGGTGGCCTGTCACGATGCGTTCGTTCCTAGGACGGTCGGGCGGCCGTCTCAGGGCGGGACCCCGGGGGTGCCGGCGCTGCTGGCCCCCCGACGGTCGCGCCCGGACCCCCGCGTTCTCCCCGCCCGTTCCCGACATTTCCCCCTATCGTCGGCTGCGATGACCAGGGCTTCGAGCACCACGCCGCCCGTCGTCGGCCGCGCCGAGGAGCTGGCGGCGCTGCACGACGCGTTCGAGGCGTCGGTCGACGGGCTCGTGGTGGCGTTGGTGGCCGGCGATCCCGGTGTCGGCAAGACCACGTTGGCGCGGGCCTTCGCCGCCGAGCTCCGCGCCGCAGGCATCGCGGTCCACTGGGGCAGCTGCGTCGAGCTCGGCGGGTCGCCGCCGCTGTGGCCGTGGGTCCAGGTGGTCCGCTCCATCGGCGTCGACGCCATCGACACGGCACGCGCCGATCTGGAGACGCGCGTCGACGAGGCCTTCGGCGCCTTCGACGCGCTGCACCAGGTCCTGCGCACCCACGTGGACCGGCCTCAGGTGATCGTGCTCGACGACCTGCACGCGGCCGACCTCGGATCTCTCGAGCTTCTCCGGTTCCTGGTGTCGTCGGCCGCCGACCTGCCGCTGCTCGTCGTCGGCATCCACCGCCGACACGAGCTGCGCACCGACGTGGCGCGCGACGTCGTCATGGCCTCGATCGCGCGCGGATGCCGGCGGATCGTGCCGGCGCTGCTCGGCATCGGCGAGGTACGGCAGCTCCTCGGACCCGGCTTCGGCGAGGACGTGGCCACCGAGGTCCTGCGCCGATCCGGCGGCAACGCGCTCTACGTCGAGCAGCTCGTCGACGCCGTTCGTCGCGACGGGTCCGGTGCGCTCGCCCAGATCCCTGCTGGCATCCGAGCCGCGGTGCGGGCCCGTCTCGCGCCGCTCCCGGCCGCCACCCGGGAGCTGCTCGTGCTGGCGACGGTGCTGGCCCCGGGGTTTCGGGTGCAGGTCCTGGCCGCGGTGGCCGGAGGGGTGGCGCTCGACGAGGTTCGCGACGCTCTGGCCCCGGCGTTCGCGGCAGGCCTCGTGGCCGGGGGGCCCGACGGCGTGGGCTTCACCCACCTCCTGGTGCGCGACG
>CAZIVZ010000636.1:0-1710 GCA_964542495.1 uncultured Aquihabitans sp. | reverse complement strand
ACACGGTGGCCGAGAAGCTGGTGTGGTCCACGCCCATCACGCTGTTCGTGCTGGCGGCCCTGGCCGTGGGCCTGCTCCTGCTGCGCGGCGTGGACCGGCGATCGGCGGCGTTCGTGCGGCTCGTGCAGGCCTTCGCCGGCGGCACCGTCGTCTACTGGGCGATCCGTGCGCCGATGATCCTGCTGGCCGACCACCCCGGCCCGTTCAAGGTGGTGCACGCCGTGCTGGCGGTGGTCTCGGTGACCTCGGCCGTGCTGGCCCTGCGCTCGATCGCCGCCGAGGTCGCCACCGGTACCGGTCCGGAGCCTGTGCCCACGCCTCCCGCCGTCGTAGGTTGACCCCAGCCGGCGGGGTGCCGGCCGAGCGGAGGTGACGCCATGCGACCACGACCACCCGGTGCGGCACTGGTGTTGGTGGTTGCGGGAGCGCTCGTCGTCGGCGCATGCACCGGTTCGTCGTCCAACGAGGCGACTCCGACCACCAACCCCGCCCGATCCACCACCACGGCCGCTGCGGCCGACGACGACCTGCGGCTCAACCAGATCCAGGTCATCGGCACCCACAACAGCTTCCACGTGGCCGCGCCCGACGAGGAGCACGAGCTGCTCGCCGCCCTGGACGAGCAGCAGGCGAAGGAGCGGACCTACACCCACCGGCCCCTCGCCGAGCAGTTCGCCGACCAGCGGATCCGACAGATCGAGCTCGACGTGTTCGCCGACTCGAAGGGAGGCCTCTACGCCGATCCCGCCCTGCGCCGCCAGGCCGGCCTCGGCGCCTACCTCGACGAGGCGCCCGAGATGGCCGAGCCCGGCACCAAGGTGCTCCACGAGCAGGACGTCGACTACCACTCGGTGTGCCCCACGCTGGTGGCCTGCCTCACCGAGCTGAAGGGGTGGTCCGACGCCAACCCGGACCACGTGCCGGTGGCGGTGCACATCCAGTTCAAGGACGGTCCACTGATCTTCGCCGTCCCGGACCAGGCCGTGCCCGAGAAGTGGACCACCGAAGCCATGGACGGGCTCGACGCCGAGATCGCCTCGGTGTTCCCGTGGGACCGGATCATCACGCCCGACGACGTGCGCGGCAGCCGGACCACCCTCGAGGAGGCGGTGCTGGCGGGGGAGTGGCCCACCCTCGGCGAGAGCCGGGGCAAGGTGCTGTTCCTCATGGTCAACGCCGAGCCCTACCGCTCGATCTACCTCAGCGGCCACGAGGGCCTGGCCGGGCGGATCCTCTTCACCAACGCCGAGCCCGGCCAACCCGACGCCTCCTACGTGGGCGTCGACGATCCGGTGGCCGACGGTGCCCGCATCGCCGAGCTGGTGCGCAAGGGCTACCTCGTTCGGACCCGGGCCGACGAGCCCGACGGGGAGGGCCGCACCGGCGACACCACCCGGCTCGAGGCCGCCCTGGTCAGCGGGGCCCACTGGATCAGCACCGACCACCCCGGCCCCGACGGAGCACAGGAGCAGTACGGCACCGACTACGTGGCCCAGCTCCCCGGATTCCGCGCCGCCCGGTGCAACCCGCTCACCGCGCCGGACGACTGCCACGACGCCGCCGTGGAGCCCTGACCGTCAGATCGCGCCGAACCGCTCAGGCGCCCAGGGCGTCGGCGAGGTGGCGCAGGACCGGGCCGACGTCGTTGACGATGCCCCGGGCCTGGTGGCTGCCGCGATCGGCCAGCTTGGTGACCACGGCCTGGTTGAT
>CAZIVZ010000635.1:0-1724 GCA_964542495.1 uncultured Aquihabitans sp. | reverse complement strand
GACAAGGAGGTGGTGCTGCTCACCGGGGCCGAGGCCAACGAGGTGTTCTTCCGCGCCACCGACGACGACCTCGACCAGGCGGCCGCCTACCCCTTCATGAAGCCCATCTTCGGCGAGGGCGTGGTGTTCGACGCTCCCCCCGAACGCCGCCGCGAGATGCTCCACAACCAGGCCCTGCGCGACTCGTTCATGCGCGGCCACGCGGAGACCATCCAGCGCGAGGTCGAGGAGATGGTGGCGCGCTGGGAAGACGTGGGCGCCGGTGAGATCGACCTGCTCGACTGGTTCGCCGAGCTCACGATCTACACGTCGTCGTCGTGCCTCATCGGGCGACGGTTCCGGCTCGACCTGGACCACCGCTTCGCCGAGCTGTACCACGACCTCGAGCGCGGCACCGACGCCATCGCGTTCGTGGACGCCTACGCCGACATCCCCTCCTTCCACGCTCGCGATGCCGCACGGGTGAAGATGGTGACGCTGGTGCAGGAGATCATCGACCGGCGCACCGCCGAGGGCCCTCCCGCCGACCCCGACGAGCGGGACCTGCTCGACGTGCTGATCTCCATCACCGACGACGACGGCGCCCTGCGCTTCGACGCCGACATGATCACCGGGATGTTCATCTCGATGATGTTCGCCGGGCACCACACCACCTCGGGCACGGCGGCCTGGACCCTCATCGAGCTGCTGCGCCACCCCGGCGAGCTGGCCGCCGTGGTGGCCGAGCTCGACGAGCTCTACGCCGACGGCGCCGAGGTCTCGTACCAGGCTCTGCGCTCCATGCCCCGGCTCGAGAGCGCCATCAAGGAGGCCCTCCGCCTGCACCCGCCGCTCATCTTGCTGCTGCGGGTGGCCAACGTCGACCTCGACGTGGCCGGCGTGCACATCCCCGCCGGGAAGATGGTGGGCGCCAGCCCGTGGGTGTCGAACCGATTGCCCGAGGCGTTCGGCGATGCCGCCGAGTTCCGGCCGGGCCGGTACCTGGAGGACCCGGCGGCCGACGTGGCCAACCCCTGGAACTGGATCCCCTTCGGGGCGGGTCGCCATCGTTGCGTGGGCGCCGCCTTCGCCATGATGCAGCTGAAGGCCATCTTCTCGGTGCTGTTGAAGGACTGGACCTTCGAGGCCGCCCAGCCGCTCGACAGCTACCACAACGACCTCTCCAAGATGGTCATCCAGCTGGCGCAACCGTGCCGGGCCACGTTCCACCGACGGACCGAGGGAGCGGCCTCTCCCCGGCCCGCCACCGCGCCCACGCACCCGGAGGAGACCGCCGCCCGTCCCGGAGGCCGGATGGCCGGCTGGCGCGTGGTGGTGGACCGTGACCTGTGCCAGGGCCACGCCGTGTGCGAGGGCGAGGCCCACTCGGTGTTCCAGGTCTCCAAGAAGGGCGACCTGACCATCCTCGACGACCGCCCGGGCGACGACGCCCGCGAGTCCGTCGAGGCCGCCGTGCGCTTCTGTCCCACGCACGCGCTGTCGATCGTCGACGACTGACCGACGCCACCCCTGCCCACCCACCCCTCCGGAAGGAACCACCCATGCCTGCCTACCCCCGTGCCGAGCTCGAACAGATGGTGGAGCACTGGCTCCAGGCCAACCGCGACGCCGAGGCGGCCGGCGACTGGGGCCCCATGGCCGACCTCTACACCGAGGACGCCACCTACGGCTGGAACTACGGCCCCAAGGAGAACTTCATGGCCGTCGGCCGTGAGCAGATCCGC
>CAZIVZ010000634.1:0-1728 GCA_964542495.1 uncultured Aquihabitans sp. | reverse complement strand
TCGTTCACCCACACCTGCTTCATGGTCACGCCCTACGAGGGCTACGTGGCGGTGTGCGAGCGGCTCAACCGGCTCACGCCCGGGAGCCACGAGAAGCGCTCCGCGCTGTTCAACTCCGGTGCCGAGGCGGTGGAGAACGCCGTGAAGATCGCCCGCCACGCCACCGGCCGGAGCGCGGTGGTGGTGATGGATCACGCCTACCACGGGCGCACAAACCTCACCATGGCCCTCACGGCCAAGTCGATGCCGTACAAGGCCGGCTTCGGCCCGTTCGCACCCGACGTCTACCGCGTGCCCATGGCCTACCCCTACCGGTGGCCGGGCGGGCCCGACGCGTGCGGCCCCGAGGCGGCCGCGGCCGCCATCGACCACATCGCCACCGAGGTGGGGGCCGACCGCGTGGCCGCCGTGGTGGTGGAGCCCATCCAGGGCGAGGGCGGCTTCATCGTGCCCGGCGCCGGCTACCTGCCGGCGATCGCCGAGTTCTGCGCCCGGAACGGGATCGTGCTCGTGGCCGACGAGATCCAGACCGGGTTCGGCCGCACCGGCCGCTGGTTCGCCTGCGAGCACGAGGGCGTGGTGCCCGACCTCGTCACCACGGCCAAGGGCATCGCCGGTGGGCTCCCGCTGGCCGGCGTCACCGGCCGCGCCGAGCTCATGGACGCCGTACACGTCGGTGGGCTGGGCGGCACCTACGGCGGCAACCCCGTGGCCTGCGCGGCCGGCGTCGCCGCCATCGACCTCATCGAGCGCGACGGCCTGGTCCGTCGAGCCGATGAGCTCGGCGTCGTGCTGCGTGCCCAGCTCGACGCCATGGCCGCCGACGACCCGGGGGTGGGCGATGTGCGAGGCCGGGGCCTGATGCAGGCCATCGAGCTGGTGGTGCCGGGCACTGCCACGCCCGACCCCACCCGCACCAGGGCGGTGCTCGCCGCCAGCCACGCCCAGGGGGTGGTCACCCTGGGCGCCGGCACCTACGGCAACGTGATCCGCTTCCTCCCGCCGCTCGTGATCGGCGAGGCCCTCCTCGCCGAGGGCCTCGGCGTCGTCGCCGACGCCCTCCGCGCCACCCGCCCCTGACCCTGCCACCCCAACCCCAACCCCCACCCCCACCCCCACCCCGCGGATGGGGTGTGTGGGAGCGACGTTCCTTCCGGTTTCGCGCGTGCGGTTCGACAGCCCTCAAGTTCGTGGGTCGTCCCGACGCCCCCACGGGCTGCCGTACTCGGTCAACAGGTCGAGGAAGGGCACGGCGTCGAACGCCTCCGGGCCGAGGACGCCTGCGCCCGACCACGCGCCCCCCGCCAGCAGCTCGAGGGCCACCACCGGGTTCACCGCGGTCTGCCACACCACGGCCTGCGAGCCGTACTCCGCCATGGACCACTCGTTGTCGACGACGTGGTACAGGTACGTGGCCAATGGCGCGCCGTCCTTGCCGGTGCCGGTGACGTAGGTCCCGGCACAGGTCTTTCCGGTCATCTCGGGTCCCAGCGTGGCCGGGTCGGGCAGGCACGCCGCCACCACGTCACGAGGCGACACCGAGCCCCCGCGCACCGCCACCGGGTCGGTCCGGTCGAGGCCGATCTTGTGCAGCACCTGCAACACCTCGATGAACTCGTCGCCCAGGCCGTACTTGAAGGTGACGCGCTCGCAGTCGACCCACCGCGGGATGAGGAGGACCTCCTCGTGCTCGACGTTCACGCACTCGACCGAGCCGATGCCGTCGGG
>CAZIVZ010000633.1:0-1734 GCA_964542495.1 uncultured Aquihabitans sp. | reverse complement strand
TGGGGAACCGGCTCGGGAGCACGGTGGGCTCGCTGAACTCGCCGGAGTAGTTGTCCTCGAAGTCGACCGTGCCCTCGTCGATGTCCTGCAACATCGACATGGCCAGGGCGGCCAGCCGGCACTCCGTGTAGCGGGCGGCGGCCGGGCCGTAGTCGGACGAGCCGAAGTTGCCGTGGCCGTCCACCAGCGGGTGGCGCATGGAGTGGTCCTGTGCCATGCGGACCAGGGCGGCGTAGATCGAGAGGTCGCCGTGGGGGTGGTACTTGCCCATCACCTCGCCGGTGACGCGGGCGCACTTCATGAACGGGCGATCGGGGCGGTTGCCCAGGTCGTGCATGCCCCACAGGATCCGACGGTGCACCGGCTTGAGCCCGTCTCGCACATCGGGCAGGGCTCGCGACACGATGACCGACATGGAGTAGTCGAGGAACGACCGCTCCATCTCGTCTTCGATCTCGATGGGCTCGATCAGGCCGTACGCCGTGATCGTCGGATCGACGCCGTCGGAGGCGTCGTCGGAGGGATCGCCGATGGGGAGTTCGTCGTCAGCCATGGTTCCTGCTCGGAGTGGTCGGTCGGTGCGGGGGCGCGTTCCTCAGATGTCGAGGAAGCGGACGTCGTTGGCGTTGGTCTGGATGAAGGTCTTGCGGGCTTCCACGTCTTCGCCCATCAACGTGGAGACCGCGGTGTCGGCCGCGGCGGCCTGGTCGACCCCCACCTGCAGGAGCGTGCGGCTGGCGGCGTCCATGGTGGTGACCTTGAGCTCGTCCCAGTCCATCTCGCCGAGGCCCTTCAGGCGGGAGAAGTCCTTCTTGTGTCCCGGGTTCTCGGCCATGAACGCGTTCTTGGCCGCGTCGTCCTTGAGGTAGAGCTTCTCCTTGCCCACCACGGTGGAGTACAGCGGAGGTTGCGCGATGTACACGTGCTTCTCCTCCACGAGCGCCTTCATGTGGCGGAAGAAGAACGTGAGGAGGAGGGTCCGGATGTGGCTGCCGTCGACGTCGGCATCGCACAGGAGGATGACCCGGTCGTAGCGGATCTTCGAGACGTCGAACTCGTCGGCTCCGAACCCTGCCCCGATCGCCGAGATCAGCGCTTGGATCTCGTTGTTCTTGAGCATCTTGTCGAGGCGAGCGCGCTCGACGTTGAGGATCTTCCCGCGGATGGGGAGGATGGCCTGGACCCGGGGATCACGAGCCTTGATGGCCGAGCCGCCGGCGGAGTCGCCCTCCACGATGAAGAGCTCGCACTCGCTGCGGTTGCGGCTCGAGCAGTCCTTCAGCTTGTCGGGCATGCCGGCGCCGTCGAGCGCCGACTTGCGGCGGGTGGCGTCACGGGCCGTGCGAGCTGCGGCGCGGGCTCGCTGAGCGTCGATCGCCTTCTTGACCACCTTGTTGGCCTCGGTGGGGTGCTCCTCGAGCCAGTCGCCCAGCTTCTCGTTCGTGGCCTTCTGGACCAGGGACTTGATCTCGGGGTTGCCGAGCTTGTCCTTGGTCTGGCCCTCGAACTGCGGCTCCTGGAGGCGGACCGAGATGATGGCGGTCAAGCCCTCCCGGACGTCGTCGCCCACGAGGTTGACGTCTTTCTCCTTCAGGAGGTTGCGCGATCGTGCGTACTTGTTGATCACCGTGGTGAGGGCGGCGCGGAAGCCTTCCTCATGGGTGCCGCCGCCGTTGGTGGCGATGCCGTTGGCGAAGCTGTGCATGCCGTCGACCTGGTAGCCCTCGTTCCACT
>CAZIVZ010000632.1:0-1737 GCA_964542495.1 uncultured Aquihabitans sp. | reverse complement strand
CCGCCGAGCCAGTCGGTTCCGCCGACGTAGGCGCCGCGGGTGTAGTCGCCGCCGATCCAGACGCAGCGGCGGCTGTCGGTGGCCACGCCCCAGAGGCCCTCGTCGTTGTTGCCCTTGAGCCCGTAGGGCAGCCACCCGGCGTCGTAGCGGAACGTCTGCGGGTCCCACCGGCCCACGCTGCGGATGTTGTCGACGTCGCGGAAGCCCGACGGCGACGAGTAGTTGTTCGTGCCCGAGTAGTTCCAGTTGTAGCAATGGCATCCGGCGTAGACCCACCCGTCGAGGACCTCGATGGCCTGGATGTCGCCCCCGTTCTTGGTGATGTGGGCGTCGAGCAGCCTCGTCCGGTTGCGGTCGTAGAGCTGGAGGTCGTGCTGGCTGCCGCCCACCACCGGGTTGCCGTTCGCCTCGGACACGGCCTGCTGGTAGGTCTTGGTGCCCGAGCCGGTCGCCGGCACGAACGGGCCCATGCCGGCCACCGGGGTTCCGTCGGCGATGTTGGTGATGGCGTGGAAGCCGTGGTTCGTGTCGCCGTTCACGGCGTTGAAGAACCCGGCGAGGTAGACGCGCGTCCCGTCGGCGGAGATGGCCAGGTCCACCGCCGAAGCCGAGATCTGGGGCCGCCAGGCGCCGGGCTGGCCGTTGCTCGTGCGCAGGCTGACGGTGTTGGGCACGGCCACGTTGGTGGCGGTGCCGCCGTCGAGCCGGGTGAAGCGACCACCGGCGTAGATCCAGTCGCCCCGGGTCTCCAGCGCCCGTACCAGGGCCCGCGCCGTGGTGCCCTCGCGGCGCACGTTGCCCTTCCACGTGGTGATGCTGGCCCCGGTGATCGGGTCCAGCGCGGCCATGCCGGCGGTGCCGGGCTGGCCGTTCACCACGGTGAAGTCGCCCCCGACGATCAGCTTCCCGTCGGCGGTCATGACCATGTCCCACACCCGCCCGTCGAGCGTGGGCCGGAACGACGAGATCCAGTTGCCGTCGAGGTCGAACGCGGCCAGGAAGCGCTGCGGGTTGGGCGTGCCGTTGGGTCCCTGCTGCACGCCGGTGAAGCGGCCGCCCACGTACACCCGGTTGCCGAAGACGCGGATGTCGAGGACGGTGGTGTTCCAGGGCTCGATGGTGGCCTCGCCGGTGTGGTCGTAGCCGACCACCCCCCACGGGGCCGCCTCGTTGCGGTCCTTCAGGTCGGCGGGCTTGGGCGAGGCGGCGAACCCCGCGTCGGGGATCGGGGTGTACCCGGCCGCCTGGTTGGCCAGGCGCGGCCGCAGCCAGACGCGGGTGAACGGGATCGGGCTGCCCTCGGTGCCCGAGGTCCACAGGTGGTTCGTGGCCGAGCTGCTGCCGCCGCCCACCGTGGAACCGAGCGAGAAGCCCATCTGCCACCCGTGGCGGTCCCACCCCGAGGTGAACATCCGGCGCTGGTTGTTCTGGCCGCTGAGCTGGTTGGTGCCCTGGCCCGGCACGCTCGCGTTCGTGTCGCGGGTGTTCGACCCGTTGTAGGTGGTGCCGTCGATGCGCACCCGGTTGAGGAGCTGGCCGGCCTCGAAGCTCCACTTCCACGCCGTGAGGCGCGGGAACAGTCGGTAGTCCTGCTTCGTGGTGCCGGACGGGTTGAGCGAGCGCTCGAGGCGGATGCCGTCGACGTTGGCCGACAGGTCGGCGCCGCCGAGCAGACCGTTGACGGTCGCGGTGTCGAGCGCGGCGGGCGCGAAGGCGTTGGGCCCGTCGACCACGGTG
>CAZIVZ010000631.1:0-1737 GCA_964542495.1 uncultured Aquihabitans sp. | reverse complement strand
TCCCGGATCTTGCCGGTGGCCTCGTAGCCGTCCATGTCCGGCATCATCACGTCGAGCAGCACGGCGTCGAAGCGCGCGTGCAGGCACGCGGCCACAGCGTCGCCGCCGCCGTCCACGATGTCGACGACGTACCCGAGCTTCTTCAGGGCTCCGGCCGCCACCACTTGGTTGATATTGTTGTCCTCAGCGAGCAGGACTCGGTGCACGTTCGCCACGGTGTGCTTCCTTCTGTTGGGTTCCCGCCGGTGAGCGAGGGGTCGGGGTGGTGATGAGGGAATCGACGATCCGTCGCAGCAGGTAGCTGTTGCGGACCGGCTTGACCAGGACCGACGCGATGCCGGCCTCCTGGGCCTCCTGCCGGGAGAGGTTCACGGCGGAGCTGAGCAGCAGGATGACCGACGACGAGGTGGCCTCTTGGGCCCGCAGGAGACGGGCCAGCTCCACGCCGTCGATGTCGTCGAGGCGGTGCTCGAGCACCACGAGCGCGTAGCCGGGACCGCCGACGCCGTTCCAGGAGTACTTGTGGAGCGCTTCGTCGGCCGACGCCGCCTGGTCGACCACGAAGCCCCAGCTCTGGAGCGAGTGGGCGATCACCGACCGGTTGACGGCGTTGGGGTCCACCAGCAGGGCACGGAGGCCCACCAACCCGGTGAGGCCCTTCTCGGTGGTGCGCTTGGCGCCGAACGGCAGCGGCAGCGTCACCCGGAACACGGTGCCCACCCCCACCTCGCTCGCCAGCTCGATGGTGCCCTCCTGGAGCTCCACCAGGCCCATCACGATCCCGAGGCCGAGGCCGGTACCACCGAACTTGCGGGTGGTGGACTCGTCGAGCTGGGAGAACGGCTCGAACAGGCGGGCCTGTTCGGACTCGGGGATCCCGATGCCGGTGTCGACCACCAGGAACGCCACCTGCCCGGGGTGATCGCCGGGCATGGCCTGGATGGTGACCGAGCCCTTCTCGGTGAACTTCACCGCGTTGTTGGCCAGGTTGATGAGGATCTGGCGGATCCGCACCGGATCGCCCCGCCGCATGGTCTCCATGCCCGGCTCGCAGTAGGCGTACAGCTCGATGCCCTTGCGACGGGCGCTGTCGCCCACCAGCATCGCCACGTCGTCGATGAGGTCCTCGATGTCGAGGTCGATCTCCTCGAGGTCGAGCTTCTCGGCCTCGATCTTGGAGAAGTCCAGCACCGCGTCGATGAGGCCCAGCAGCCCCTCCGCCGAGGTGGACACGCCCGTGGCCAGCTCCCGCTGGTCCTCGTCGAGCTCGGTGTCGAGCAGCAGGCCGGTCAAGCCGATCACCGCGTTCATCGGCGTGCGGATCTCGTGGCTCACGTTGGCCAGGAAGCTCGACTTGAGCTCCGAGGCGCGGATGGCCTCGTCTCGGGCGAGGGCCAGATCACGGCTGAGCGCGTGGTTCTCGAAGATCACGGTGAGGTGCAACAGCACGCTCAGGCTGAGCACCCCGATGGTGATCCACGTCAGCTCCACCGCCACCGGCTTGCCGATCACCTGGCGCAACGTGGTGCCCACCACGATCAGCACCGAGAGCCCCGGGGTGGCGAGCAGGAGGAGCTGGGCCCGCTCGGGCACCGACGCCCGAACCACGTCGGCCTCGCTCCCCGCGGCGCGCACCGCGGCCAAGATGACCGCACCGAACGCGAACGACGTGCCGAGGTCGATGGCCCGGGCCTGGGTGGCCTGCCCGGCGAGCAGGTTGCTGGCCGCGCTCGACAG
>CAZIVZ010000630.1:0-1738 GCA_964542495.1 uncultured Aquihabitans sp. | reverse complement strand
CCTGCTCAAGTACGACTCCGTGCTCGGCCGTCTCGACAACGAGATCAAGGCCACGAAGGGCGGCATCTCCGTCGACGGCGACGAGCTGAAGGTGCTGTCGATCCGCGATCCCAAGGAGCTCCCGTGGGGCGAGCTCGGCGCCGACATCGTCATCGAGTCGACGGGCATCTTCACCAAGCGCGACACCGCGGCCGCCCACCTCGCCGGTGGCGCCCGCCTCGTCATGGTGTCCGCCCCGTGCGACGGCGCCGACGCCACGTTCGTCTACGGCGTCAACCACAAGACGTTCAACCCTCGCCAGCACCAGGTCGTCTCCAACGCCTCGTGCACCACGAACTGCTTCGTGCCGATGATCAAGGTGCTCGACGACAACTTCGGCGTGCAGCAGGGCCTGATGACCACGGTCCACGCCTACACCGGTGACCAGAACCTCGTCGACGGCCCCCACAAGGACCTGCGCCGGGCCCGCGCCTCGGCCGTGAACATCGTGCCGGCCTCCACCGGCGCCGCCCGGGCCACCGGCCTGGTGCTGGAGGCCATGAAGGGCAAGCTCGACGGCACCTCGCTGCGGGTCCCCGTCCCCACCGGCTCGATCACCGACTTCGTGGGCGTCCTCAAGCAGGACGTGACCGTCGAGGAGATCAACGCCGCCTACGAGGCCGCCGCCGCCGAGGGTCGCCTGAAGGGGATCCTGCACTACTCCGAGGAGCCCCTCGTGTCGTCGGACATCGTGGGCACCCCGTACTCGGTCACCTTCGACGCCGGCCTCACCATGGCCATGGGCAACCTGGTGAAGGTGCTCGGCTGGTACGACAACGAGTGGGGCTACTCGAACCGCCTCGTCGACCTGGCCAAGATCGTCGGCGCGGCCAACAAGTAGCCGACGTGATCAACGGCGTTCCCCAGCTGGAGGACCTCGGCGACGTCGCCGGCAAGCGGGTCCTCGTCCGGTGCGACTTCAACGTGCCGATCCGAGACGGCGTCATCACCGACGACCTTCGGATCCGGGCCGCGCTCCCCACGCTCGCGTGGCTCCAGGAGCGCGGCGCCGCCGTCACAGCCTGCTCGCACCTGGGGCGGCCGAAGGGAGCACCCGACCCCGCGTTCTCCATGGAGCCGGTCCGGGCTGCGCTGGCCCGGCTCGCTCCCGGCGTGGAGCTGCTCGAGAACCTCCGGTTCTCGCCGGGGGAGACCGGTGACGACCCGGCCTTCGTGGCCGAGCTGGTGGCCGGGCAGGACGCGTACGTCAACGACGCGTTCGGCGCCTCGCACCGGTCGCACGCCTCCATCGTGGGCCCGCCCCGCACGCTGCCCTCGGCGGCAGGGCGGCTGCTCGAGAAGGAGGTCGAGGTGCTCCTCGGGCTCCGCAACGAGCCCCGCCGGCCCTTCGTCGCCATCCTCGGCGGCTCCAAGGTCTCCGACAAGCTCGGCGTGATCAACGCGCTGCTCGACGTGTGCGACGGTCTGGTGATCGGTGGCGGCATGTGCTTCACCTTCCTCGCCGCCCAGGGCCACCACGTCGGGTCGTCGCTGCTCGAGGTGGACCAGGTCGAGACCTGCAGGGCCCTCCTGGCCGGTGGCACCACCATCCACCTCCCGTCCGACATCACCGCGCTCGGCCCGGGCGGCAAGATCGGCGACCCGTCGGCCGGCGGCGAGGTCCGCCAGTTCGGGCTCGACATCCCCGACGGCTGGATGGGCCTCGACATCGGTCCCGGCACCGCCGCGGAGTTCACCG
>CAZIVZ010000629.1:0-1741 GCA_964542495.1 uncultured Aquihabitans sp. | reverse complement strand
GAAGTGGACCGAGCCGTCGCCCTTGTGGACCCGACCGATCTCGACGGCGCGCTGGCCGTGGGTGCGCAGCACGTCGATGGCGCGGTAGGCCTCGTCGGCGGGGACCACCGCGACCATGCCGATGCCGAGGTTGAACACCTTGCGCATCTCGGCGTCGGAGATGTCGCCGGCGCGCCGGATCTCGCCGAAGATCCGGGGCTCCTCCCAGGTCTTGGGGTCGACGGTGGCGTCGACGCCCTTGGGCAGCACGCGGGTGAGGTTGCCGGCCAGTCCGCCGCCGGTCACGTGGGCCACGGCGCGCACGTCGACCTGCTTGAGCAGGGCCAGCACGGCCGGCGCGTAGATCACCGACGGGACGAGGAGCTCCTGGGCGAGGGAGTGCTTGGCCCCGTCGAAGGCCGGACCATCGAGCGACCGGTCGGCCGTCTCGAGCAGGACCTTGCGGGCGAGCGAGTAGCCGTTGGAGCGGATGCCGGGCGAGGGCAGCCCGATGAGCACGTCGCCCGGGCGCACGTGCTCGCCGGTGATGAGCTGGTCCCGCTCGGCCACGCCCACGGCGAAGCCGACCAGGTCGAACTCGCCCGGCTCCATGGCGCCGGGGTGCTCGGCCATCTCGCCGCCGATGAGCGCGCAACCGGCCTGGCGGCAGCCCTCGGCCACGCCCTCCACCAGCTGCTCGATGTGGTCGGGGTCGAGCTTGCCGACGGCGATGTAGTCGAGGAAGAACAGCGGCTCGGCGCCCTGGCAGACCAGGTCGTCGACGCACATGGCCACCAGGTCCACACCGATCGTGTCGAAGTGGCCGGCGGCCTGGGCGATGAGCGCCTTGGTGCCCACGCCGTCGGTGGACGACACGAGCACCGGGTGCCGGTACCGGTGGTTGGCGAAGCTGAAGAGCCCGCCGAAGCCGCCGATGTCGCCGATGACCTCGGGACGGAACGTGGAGCGCACCTTGTCCTTGATGCGCTGCACGGCCTCCTCGCCGGCTGCGATGTCGACGCCCGACGAGGCGTAGGTCTCACCCATCGATGGGGCTCCCTGCGGTGAAGAGGTCGTCCTCGCGGACGGTGGTGGCGGGCGGGTGGGGGTCGCCGCAGCTGGGGGCGCGCTCGATGCCCTCGAGCACACCCTTGCTGAGCGACACGGGCACGGCCACCGGGTAGTTGCCGGTGAAGCAGGCGTCGCAGAACCCGGCACCGTTGGCGCCGGTGGACGCGATGAGGCGGTCGAGCGTGATGAAGGCGATCGAATCGACGTTGAGGAAGTCTCGGATCTCGTCGACGGTGAGGTTGTGGGCCAGCAGCTCGGACCGCCGCCCGGTGTCGATGCCGTAGAAGCACGACCACTTGATGGGCGGCGACGTGAGCCGGAGGTGCACCTCGAGCACCCCGGCCTCCCGGAGCATCTTCACGAGCTGCTTCTGGGTGGTGCCGCGGACCACGGAGTCGTCGACCACCACCACCCGCTTGCCCACGAGGTTCTCCCGCAGCGGGTTGAGCTTCATGCGCACGCCCTGGGCGCGCAGCTCCTGGCTCGGCGCGATGAAGGTGCGGCCGATGTAGCGGTTCTTCACCAGGCCCTGGCCGTAGGGGATGCCCGAGGCGCGGGCGTAGCCCTCGGCGGCGGGGAGCCCGCTCTCGGGGACGCCCATCACCATGTCGGCCACCACGGGGGCCTGCTCGGCGAGGAGCTCCCCCTGGCGGACCCGGGCGTGGTGGACGCTGCGCCCGTAGAGGCGGGT
>CAZIVZ010000628.1:0-1750 GCA_964542495.1 uncultured Aquihabitans sp. | reverse complement strand
TCCCCGACGAGCAGCGAGACGTCGTGCTCGACCTCATCTACGACCGCCGCGGCACCGCCGGGCTGCTGTCGGAGGGCGACGCCGGCTACGACCCGCTCCAGAAGCTGCTGGCGGTCTTCGCCGACGTCAAGGTGCAGACCCAGGAGAAGGAGGACCGCTCCGGGTGGCCCGTGGGCCAGCGCCTGCACCACCGGATCATCGACGGCGAGCGCGAAGGTCTGACCGCCGATCTCGACGAGGCCCTGGCCGAGGGCATCCCCGCGCTCGACATCATCAACGAGCACCTGCTCGGCGGCATGAAGGTGGTGGGCGAGCTGTTCGGCTCCGGCCAGATGCAGCTGCCGTTCGTGCTCCAGTCGGCCGAGACCATGAAGGCCTCGGTGGCCTACCTCGAGCCCCACATGGAGAAGGTCGCCGACGGCGTCGACTCCTCCAAGGGACGGATCGTGCTCGCCACCGTGAAGGGCGACGTCCACGACATCGGCAAGAACCTCGTCGACATCATCCTCACCAACAACGGCTACGAGGTCCACAACATCGGCATCAAGATCTCGATCGGCGAGATGGTCGAGAAGGCCCTCGAGGTGAACGCCCACGCCATCGGGATGAGCGGCCTGCTGGTGAAGAGCACGCTGATCATGCGCGACAACCTCGAGGAGCTCAACAGCCGCGAGCTGACCGACATCCCCGTGCTCCTCGGCGGCGCGGCCCTCACCCGTTCGTACGTGGAGCGGGACCTGCGCGAGATCTACGAGGGTCGCCTCTTCTACGGCAAGGACGCCTTCGAGGGCCTGCGGGTCATGGACCGGTTGCTCGAGATCCGCCAGGACCCTTCGAGCGACGACCCCGAGTGGGGGGTCGTGCCATCGAGCTCCAACGTGCGCGCTCGCGCCGGCCTCGAGGAACGCGACGACACCGACGTCGAGCTGCCCCACCGCTCGCCCGAGGTGGAGACCGACAACCCGATCTTCGTGCCGCCGTTCACCGGCAGCCGCGTGGTGAAGGGCATCCCGCTCGACGACATCGCTGCCTACCTCAACGAGACGACGCTGTTCCGCAACCAGTGGGGGTTCCGCCCGAACGACGGCGAGACCGACGACCAGTTCAAGGAGCGGCTGCGCGCCGACCTGCGCGAGCAGCTCGCCAAGGCCCGCGCCGAGGACCTGCTCGTGCCCCAGGTGGTCTACGGCTACTGGCCCTGCAACGGCGACGGCACCGACCTGGTGATCTGGAACGACGAGTCCCGCGACCGCGAGGTCACCCGCTTCCCGTTCCCGCGGGGCACGCGGGAGCCGCACCTGTGCATCGCCGACTTCTTCCGCCCGATCGAGTCACCCGACGTCGACTACGTGGCGTTCATGATCGTCACCATGGGCGAGCGGGTGTCGGAGCGCACCGCCGAGCTGTTCAAGGCCGATCGGTACCAGGACTACCTCATGCTCCACGGCATCGGCGTGGAGATGGCCGAGGCACTGGCCGAGCTGTGGCACCGGCGCATCCGCGAGGAGCTGGGCTTCGCCGACCAGGACGCCCCCACCACGGCCGGTCTCTTCCGCCAGCAGTATCGGGGTGGCCGCTACTCCTGGGGGTACCCGGCCTGCCCCGACCTCGAGGACAACGAGAAGGTGGCGCAGCTGCTCGAGGCCCACCGGATCGGCATCGTGGTCAACGAGGACACCGGTTTCCAGTTCCAGCCCGAGCAGTCCACCAGCGCCATCGTCTGCCACCACCCCAAGGCCAAGTACTTCGT
>CAZIVZ010000627.1:0-1754 GCA_964542495.1 uncultured Aquihabitans sp. | reverse complement strand
CAGAACAGCCCGATCAGGAACGCGCCGAGGCGGCGGATGGAGCGGTCCATCAGCGCGCCCCCTTGCGTGCGCTGCCGTCGGACACCCGGATCAACAGGGCGAGCAGCACGTAGTTGGCCACCAGGGCCGACCCGCCGTAGGACACGAACGGCAGCACCACGCCGGTGAGGGGGAGGACCCGCAGCACCCCGGCCAGGATCACGAAGCTCTGCATGCCCACGAGAGCGGTGAGGCCGGCGGCGAGCAGCTTCTCGAACGGGTGCTCGGCCTGGGTGGCGATGCGCAGGCCGGACCCGACGATGAGGAGGTAGCAGACGAGGATGGCCGTCCCGCCGAGCAGGCCCAGCTCCTCGCCGATGGCGGCGAAGATGAAGTCGCTCTCCACCACCGGCACGCGGTCGGGCCGACCGAGCCCGATGCCGGTGCCGGCCACGCCGCCCCAGGCCAGCGCGTACCAGGTCTGCACCACCTGGAGGCCCCGGTCCTGGGCCTCTGGCCAGGGGTTCAACCACGTGGAGACGCGGGTCTGCACGTGGGCGAACTGGGTCCACGCGCCGTAGGCGGCCACGCCGAACAGGGCGGTGCCGCCCACCGGGTAGGCGAGGCGCCCGGTGGCCACCCAGAGCATGGCGATGAAGAGGAAGAACAACAGCAGCGACGAGCCCAGGTCCTTCTGGACGGTCATCACCAGCACAGCCATGCCCCACGCCAGCATCACCGGGCCCAGGTGCTTGAGGTCGGGCAGGACCGGCCGGATGCGCGGCCACGTGGCCATGCTGAGCAGCTCGCGCTTCTCCACCAGGTACGAGGCGAAGAACAGCGCGAAGGCGATCTTGGCGAACTCACCCGGCTGGAAGCGCACCGGACCGAGCGCCACCCAGATGCGGGCGCCGCGGATCGACACGCCGATGCCGGGCACCAGGGGCAGCACGAGCAGGGCCAGGCCGGCGAAGAGGAACAGGTAGCGGTAGCCCTCCAGGTCCCGGGCCCGGCGCACGAACACCAGGGTGAGGATGAACGCCACGATGCCGACGCCGGTCCAGGTGGCCTGGAGGCCGGCCAGGTCGGGGTCGAGGCGGGCGATGAACACGTAGCCGATGCCGTTGAGCACGGCGACGACGGGGAGCAGCAGGCCGTCGGCGTCGGGGGCGAAGCGGCGCACGGCCAGGTGGGCCACGAACAACAGCCCGGCGATGACCGCCAGGAACGGGCCGATGTCGGCGGGGATCGATGCCGTGGTGCCCAGGCTGGCCAGCGTGTAGGCGCCACCGGTGATGGCCACGGCCAGCACGATCAGCCCGAGCTCGGCGCGGCGGCGGGCCCGGCCGAGCACCGTGGGCCCGACCGCGCCGCGGGCCTGACCGACCGCGGTCACGGGACGGTGGTGGGAGCGGCGGTGACGGGCGGCGCGGTGGTGGCCGGAGCGGTGGTGACCGGAGCGGTGGTTGACGTGGTGGAGGTGCTCGTGGTGGTCGTGGAGGTGGCCGCGACGAGGTCGTCGACCTCGGCCTGGAGGTTGACGAGGAAGCGGTCGGCGTCCGATCGCGAGCCGAACTCCTTGCCGGCGGCGATGGCCGGCCGCCGTGCCGGCGGCACCTCGTCCCTGGTGATCTCGGTGGTGTCCTCGAGGGAGGGGTCGAACCAGAGCACGCCGCCCGGCTTGCCCCGGAAGACGGCCACCTGGTCGCCCTCGAAGGCCACGAAGTAGGTGTTGCTGGCCGACCACCCGATGGCCCCGGCCACCACGCCGAGCA
>CAZIVZ010000626.1:0-1758 GCA_964542495.1 uncultured Aquihabitans sp. | reverse complement strand
GCGGCCCCAACAGCCACACCAACTACCCGTGGGGCTGGGCCCAGGCCGGCAACGCCCCGTTCAAGTGGTACAAGCAGAACACCCACGAGGGCGGCGTGCACGTGCCGTTCATCGTCCACTGGCCCCGGGGCATCGCCGACGCCGGCGCCCTGCGGGACCAGTTCCACCACGTCAACGACCTGGCCCCCACCATCTACGACGTCCTCGGGGTCACCCCGCCCGACGTCTACCGGGGCCTGGAGCAGCTGCCGGTGACCGGCGTGTCGATGTTGCCGACGTTCGACGACGCCGACGCGCCGCCGGCCAAGACGGTGCAGTACTTCGAGATGATGGGCCACCGGGCCATCTACGCCGACGGGTGGAAGGCGGTGACCCGTCACCAGTCCGGTGTGCCGTTCGACGACGACACCTGGGAGCTCTACCACGTGGCCGAGGACCGCTCGGAGTGCCACGACCTCGCCGATGAGATGCCCGAGAAGGTGGCCGAGCTCGTGGACCTCTGGTGGCAGGAGGCCGAGGCCCACGGCGTGCTCCCGCTCGACGACCGCACCATCGAGCTGTTCGGCACCCGCTTCGAACCCCACTCGCCTCACCCGCCCGAACGTCGCTACACCTACCGGCCACCCGTGTCGCCCATGCCCGCGCAGGCGGGCGCGGCCATCGGCGGGCGCAGCTGGGACCTCGACGCCCTGGTGGACCGGCCCGAGGGTGCCGAGGGCGTCCTCTACGCCACCGGCTCGCAGACGTCGGGGCTCACCCTGTTCGTCCAGGGCGACCGGCTGGTGTTCGACTACAACTGCTTCGGGGAGCACCACGTGGCCGAGTCCACCGTGGCCGTACCCGTCGGCCGCTCCACGCTGGGCGTGCGCTTCCGCAGGCTCGGGGGCGGTGCCGGCCACGCCGAGGTGGTGATCGACGGCGAGCCGTGCGGCGGGGTGGACATCCCCTTCGTGATGCACATCGTCTCCAGCCTCGGCCCGAGCGTGGGCTTCGACCACGGATCGCCGGTGAGCGACCGCTACCACGACGAGTTCGCGTTCGGAGGCACGCTCGAGCAGGTCGACATCACCCTGGTCTCGGCTCGCCAGGCCGAGGCGGCCTCCGCCGAAGCCGACGCCCGCGCCGCCATGTCGCGCCAGTGACCGCCACCGGCACCAGGAGGTTCCCCTGATGGCCACGATCCGCCGCGAGGTGATCATCGACCGCCCGGCCGACGAGGTGTGGGCCGTGGTCGGGGACCCCGCCACCACCTACCGGTGGTTCCCCGGCATGGTGTCGTCGGACGTCGACGGAAACGTGCGCACGGTGGTCACCGCCGCCGGGCTCACCCTGCCCGAGGAGATCGTCACCCTCGACCCCATCCTGCGGCGCTTCCAGTACCGGGTGACGGCGCCCATCATCCACGGCCACCTCGGCACCATCGACGTGTTCGACGTGGGCGACGGGCGGAGCCTGGTGTCCTACGGCACCGACTGCGAGCCGGCGGCGATGGCCCTGATGATCGGCGGTGCGGCCGGCGCCGCGCTCGAGGAGCTGCGCCGCCAGCTCGAAGCCACCACACCCGACCCAGACGACGCACCCACCGGAGGGTCCTGACATGGGCCGCAAGATCCTGTTCGTCACCACCGACCAGCAGCGCTACGACACCCTCGGGTGCAACGGCGGGCTGGTGGGGCGCACCCCGGTGGTGGACCGCCTGGCGGCCGAGGGCATCCGCTACGAGCGGGCCGTGCCCCAGTCGGTGGTGTGCATGCCGTC
>CAZIVZ010000625.1:0-1761 GCA_964542495.1 uncultured Aquihabitans sp. | reverse complement strand
CTCCGCTACGTGATGGCCGACGAAGCCCGCCACGTCGCGTTCGGCGTGCTGTCGCTGAAGGAGCACTACGCCGAGCTGGGTGAGGCGGAGCTGCTCGAACGCCAGGAGTTCGCCTTCGAGGCGGCGGTGCGCATGCGCGACCGCCTGCTCCAGCAGGACGTGTGGGAGCACATGGGGGTCGACCCCAAGGTGGTGATCCCGATCCTCCAGGTGGGGGACAAGAACGAGGATCCGTTCCAGCAGCTCCTGTTCTCCAAGATCGTCCCCAACTGCAAGAAGCTCGGCTTGCTCGACGCCAACGATGGCTGGCTGCGGGCCCGGTTCGACACGCTCGGCGTCACCCAGTTCGAGGACTGGGCCGACACGTCCGAGGAGTACCTCGAGCTCGACGCCGTCACCGAGGACCGCGAGGCCGCCGCCGGCTGAGGCCGCTACGGCCGGAGCGGGCCGATGTGCGATCGTGGTCGCCATGCCAACCGCCCCTGCGAAGCCGGTCCCGCACTGGTGGCAGCGGCGCGGGCCGTCGGTGCTGGTGCTGGTGGTGGTGCTGGCCGGCATGGGCCTGTTCACCCTGGCCGCGGCCGACCGGGTGGCCGACGTGTTGCCCGACGTGCCCAAGGATCAGCTCGGCGACGACACCTGGGACAACCCGCTCGGCATCGAGAAGGCCGGCGCCTTCCAGGTGGCCCACATCCCCGACTGCGCGGCCGGCGCCGTCACCCGCATCGTCCTCTGGAACGCCGACTCCGAGCCGTTCTGGGAGATCACCGGGCCGGCCACGCCCATGACGTCGTTCGTGGTGGGCGTGCTCCCCGCCGGGTTCACCGAGGTGGCGCCCTACCGGACCCCGCCGGCGGGCACCGTGCTGCGCCTGGTGGTGTTCCCCCAGGTGGGCGGCACGGCGGGCATCCGCTACCAGGCCGGCCAGCTGCGTGTGGGCCGCGTGGTCAGCGGCAAGCCGCTCAGCCGCTACACGGTGTCGGGCTTCCAGACCGCCGAGGTCTGCGGCCAGGAGTCCGGCGCCACCGGCCGCAGCACCACGTCGACCACCGTCGTCGGCTGATCGGCCTGCCGGCGGATCGCGCTGCTCAGAGCTGGCGGCGACCCCGGTCCACCACGCCCTGGCGCCGGCGCTCGATCTCGGCGGGGTCCAGGCCCTCGCCCTGCCAGGCGGCGGCCGCGTCGGACTCCACGAGCCAGGCCTCGCCCGCCCCGACCAGCGACCCGGCGGCGTAGGTGGCGTAGATCTGGCGGACGGCGCGCTGGTCGCTCGATGTGATGTCGGCGGCCAGGCCGCGGGTGAACGGGAGCAGGTCGTCGTGGGGGACCACGTGGTTGACCAGGCCCCACTCGAGCGCCTTCTGGGCATCGCAGAAGTTGCCGGTGGCGCTCATCTCCCGGGCCCGGCGCAGGCCGATCGCCTGGGGGAGCAGCACGGTGAGCCCCCACCACGGCTGGATGCCCACCCGGGCGTGGGTGTCGGCGAACCGGGCCCGGTCCGATGCCACGAGGAAGTCGCACGCCAGCGCCAGCTCGAAGCCGCCGGTGATGGCCGCCCCGTTGATGGCGCCGATCACCGGCTTGGGCCCGGGCGGGAGCGGACCGCGCTCGGCCACCGGCGTCTCGGCGGTGGGCTGGGTGTCGGCCACCGAGCCGCCGCCGGTGTCCGAGCCGAGCTCCTTGAGGTCGAGGCCGGCGCAGAACGCCGGGTCGGCGCCCGTGAGGATCAGGGCGTCGACGCCGTCGTCGGCCTGAGCGGCG
>CAZIVZ010000624.1:0-1771 GCA_964542495.1 uncultured Aquihabitans sp. | reverse complement strand
GGTGGTGGTTGCGGTGGTGGCTCGCCCACCACAGCGGGCCCTTCTGGGCGGCCGACGAACCCCCGAACGCCATGACGAGCTGCATGGCCCGGCCCAGCTTGTAGGACCGGTGGGAGAAGTAGCGGTGGTAGCCGGCGGTGATGAAGAACATCCGGCCCCAGTAGAGGACCAGGAACAAGATCACGGCGGTGCGGGTGATCCCGGTGACGAACGCCAGCAGCACCACGGCGTGGGCGGCGAGGAACCCGGCGGAGGTCTTCCAGTTCACGCGCTCGTCGGGGGCGCGCTCGATGCCGTGGTTGATCACGTGGCCTGCTTTCTGTGGGTCCGGCTGCACCCTACCTACTGGTCGGTAGGCTGCTCAACGCGTCGCGGTGTCTCATCGGTCACGCCACGGAGAGGGGGCGATCTGCGTGGCGTCATGATCGGGCGGCACGGTCGTCTCATCCAGCGGTCCGACCCGTGTCTCTGCGGGGACGGTCCGGTGGTGAGAGGCAGGGGTGGCCTAGACCATCGGTCCCGTTTGCGGCCCCGGTGACCCGGACTTCGGTCCGGGTCACCGCAGTTTTCGGGTCCTTCGCCGGTGGTGGGTGACCCGGGTGGCGATGGCAGGATGAAGCCGCCCCTTCCCCTGAGGAGATCCCGTGAGCACCGTCGCCCCGGCCCCTGACCCCCAACCCGAGGTGGAGCCCGTGGCGCTCGGTCCCCTCGCGGCACGGTTCGGGCCCCTCAGCCCAGGTCGCATCGTCGCCCTCGTGGCGGCGGTGGCGTTCCTGGCCGCGGCGGTGGGCTGGACGCTGGGCGAGCGCACCCGCGATCCCCTCAACGAGGTGGACGTGGGCTTCATGCAGGACATGGGCTACCACCACGACCAGGCGGTGCAGATGTCGCTGCTGCTGCTGGCCAAGGACGACATGCCCCGTGATCTCCGGGGCTTCGCCCAGGAGATCATCATGGACCAGCGCTTCGAGCAGGGCGTCTTCAACGCCATCCTGGACCGCTTCGGCCACCCGGCCGAGCCGGGCGACGAGGTGATGGGGTGGATGGGCATGGAGCCCATGCCGCGTGACTCCATGGAGGGCCTGGCCACCGACGAGCAGATGGCGCAGCTGCGCGACGCCGAGGGCCCCGACGCCCAGGCGCTGTGGATCGCCCTCATGAGCGAGCACCACCTGGGCGGGCTGCACATGGCCGACTGGGAGGCCCGCCACGGCCAGGACGCCACCGTGGTCAACGTGGCCCGGTCCATGGTGCGGTCCCAGCGCAGCGAGGTCCTCGACCTGGCCCGCTTCCGCCGCAACCAGGACCTGCCCATCCCCGAGGGGTTCACCGACCCCACCAAGGACCAGCGCCTCAACCCTCTCAGCCTCGCCGACAGCTGACCGCCTCCCCAACGGCGAATGTGGTGTGCGGGAACGGCGTTCCTGTCGTTTTCGCGCGTGAGGTTCAGCCGGCCACGTAGGCGGCGAGGTGCTCGCCCGTGAGGGTGGCGGGCGCGGCCACGAGGTCGGCCGGGGTTCCCTCGAACACCACGCGGCCGCCGTCGTGGCCGGCACCCGGTCCGAGGTCGACGATCCAGTCGGCGTGGGCCATCACCGCCTGGTGGTGCTCGATGACGATGACCGACTTGCCGCCGTCGACGAGGCGATCGAGCAGGCCGAGCAGCTGCTCGACGTCGGCGAGGTGGAGGCCCGTGGTGGGCTCGTCGAGCACGTAGGTGCCGCCCTGCTCACCGAGGTGCGTGGCCAGCTTGAGCCGCTGGCGCTCGCCG
>CAZIVZ010000623.1:0-1779 GCA_964542495.1 uncultured Aquihabitans sp. | reverse complement strand
GCGCGCCGGTGAGAAGGTCGGCCTGGTCGGCCGCAACGGCGCCGGCAAGACATCGATGCTCAAGGTCATCGGCGGGGCCAACGAGGCGGCGCGCGGCAGCGTGTCCTACCAGGGTGGCCTCGGCTACCTGCCCCAGGACCCGCGGCTCGACATGGTGCCCGACGACGTCACCGCCCTGCACCACGTCCTCTCGGGCCGTGGCTTCGACGAACAGCTCGACCGCATGGACAAGCTCCGGGTGGCCATGGAGGCGGATCCCTCGGTCCGCAACATCGAGCGCTACACCCGTGCCGAGGAGCGGTTCCGCATGGACGGCGGCTACTCGGCCGAGAGCGAGGTGCGGCGGCTCGCGGCGGGCATCGGCCTGGCCGACGAGAAGCTGGACCTGCCCCTGGGCGCGCTCTCCGGCGGCCAGCGCCGCCGGGTCGAGGTGGTGCGCATCCTCTTCGCCGGGTCCGACGTCCTGCTCCTCGACGAGCCCACCAACCACCTCGACGCGGATGCCAAGGTGTGGATGCTCGACTTCCTCCGGTCCTACCGCGGCGCCCTCATCGTGATCAGCCACGACCTCGACCTGCTCGACGAGGCGATCACCCGCGTGATCCACCTCGACCGCGGAGGCGACACCACCACCGGCACCATGCACGAGTACAAGGGCACCTACTCCCAGTACGTGTCCGCCCGCGAGGCCGACGAGGTGCGCCTGGCCAAGCAGATCGCCATGCAGGCCAAGGAGATCGATCGGATGCAGAACATCATCGATCGCTTCGGGGCCAAGGCCACCAAGGCCTCCATGGCCCACAGCCTCGAGAAGCGGATCGAGCGGCTGAAGGCCAGCGGGCCCGAGTCGTCGGTGGCCCGCAAGACCCTCAAGCTCCGCCTGCCCGAGCCGCCGCACTGCGCCCGCACGGTCGTCGAGGTGTCCGGCCTGGCCGTGAGCTACCCCGGCCTCGACGTGTTCGAGGACGTGACCTTCGACGCCGGCCGGGGTGACCGCGTGCTGGTGATGGGGCTCAACGGCGCCGGCAAGACCAGCCTGCTGCGGGTCCTGGCCGGGATCACCGATCCGGTGCTGGGCACGGTCACGTGGGGCAAGGACGTGTCGGTGGGCTACTACGCCCAGGAGCACGAGGGCATCCGCGCCGGGGCGGACCTCGTGGAGCACATGCGCGAGGCCACCGGCGGCATGGGCGACGGCCAGCTGCGGGGGCTGCTCGGCATGTTCGGCCTGGTCGGCGACAAGGTGTTCCAGGACGCGTCGACGCTGTCGGGCGGCGAGAAGACCAAGCTGGCGTTGGCCCAGCTCGTGGGCGGTCGCCACAACGTGCTGCTGCTCGACGAGCCCACCAACAACCTCGACCCCGCCTCGCGCACGGCCGTGGCCGACGCCCTGTCGAGCTGGGGCGGCACCCTCATCGTGGTGAGCCACGACGCCGAGTTCGTGGAGGCGTTGCAGCCGGATCGAGCGCTGCTCATGCCCGACGGCGACGTCGACCACTGGCACGACGACTTCCTCGAGCTGGTCACGCTGGCCTGACGAACGACATGAGGGAGGCGCCCGGAGACGCCTCCCTCACGCACTGCCAACTGGTTGCGCCGATCCGGTGTGCACTGCATCGGGCGGGACGAGCTCCCGATCACCTGGACCAGCGGGTGTCTGGCGGGGATTCGCCGAACGGTCCAGCTCGCCGCATCAGCGGCCAGCCACCTCCGAAGTCCCAAGAGAACTGTCGTTCAGTGGGATCACCTCCTTTCCTCGGTGGCGCCATCCAACCACGA
>CAZIVZ010000622.1:0-1788 GCA_964542495.1 uncultured Aquihabitans sp. | reverse complement strand
GTGGGCGCCGTGCTCGCCGGCGGGGCCAGCCGCCGGATGGGACGACCCAAGGCGCTCGTCGCGGTCGACGGCGTGCCCATGGCGTCGCGAGCCGCATCCGCGGTGGTCTGCGCCGGCGTGGCGGCGGATGCGGTGGTCCTCGTGGGCGGAGACCCGGCGTGGGCCGAGGCGCTCGACCTGCGGTGGGTACCCGATCGGTGGCCCGGTGAGGGGCCGCTCGGCGGGATCGCCACGGCACTGCTCGATGCCCCGGCGGCGGCCGGGTCCGACTTGGATGCGGTCGTGGTGGTGGTGGCCTGCGACCAGCCGTGGCTCACCGGGCCGGCCCTGGATCCGCTCGTGCGGGCGCTGATGGCCGACCCCCGTGCCGGGGCCGCCGCCGCGCTGGCGCCCGGTGGACGCCGCCAGCCCTTCCCATCGGTGTGGCGGAGCTCCGTGGGCACCGCCCTGGCGGCCCTGGTGGCGGCGGGGGAGCGCCGCGCCGACGCCGCCTACGGCACCACCGCGGTGGTCGACGTGGCGATGGCCGCGGAGGTGCTCGGCGACGTCGACCGTCCGGGGGATCTCCCCCCGACGCCGTAGGAGGCGAGCCGCGGGCGAGCCGACCCAGCAAGCACGCATGGGTAGACCGAGGCGCCAGCCGAGGTCGGTACCACCTGGCAGCGACGACGGCCGACCTGTCCGCCAGGTCCCATAGACTGACCGAACCCTGTTCGCTCGCCGCCTGGAGCACCGTTGGACGTCCCCGAGATCGACATCGCCGAAGCAGCCCGCCGCCATGGGGCCGGAGCCGTGGTGATCGACGTCCGTGAGCTGCACGAGTACGTGGAGGGCCACGTGCCGGGGGCGCCCCACATCCCGCTGTCGTCGGTGCCCGAGCGCGTGCACGAGGTGCCGGCCGAGGGCGAGGTGCTGGTCATCTGCAAGGCGGGCGGTCGCAGCCGCAACGCCGCCACGTTCCTGCGGGGCCAGGGCGTCGACGCGATCAACGTCGCCGGTGGCACCCAGGCGTGGATCGAGGCCGGTCACCGGGTGGTCACGGGCCAAGAGGCCGGTTCCTGAGCGTGGCGTCTGTGGCCAGCGACCCGGTCGAGTCGGTCCGCCCGCCGGCGCGGTGGGTGGACCAGGACCACCAGCTGGCCGAGATCGTCGACGAGCTGGTCGGTGTCGACGCCTTCGGCGTCGACACCGAGTTCCACCGCGAGAAGACGTACTACCCCCAGCTCGCCCTGGTGCAGCTCTCCTGGAACGACCAGAAGGCGCTGGTGGATCCGCTCACCGTGGACCTCGCCCCGTTCGCCCGGGCCCTGGAGGGTCCGGCCACGGTGGTGATGCACGCCGCCAGCCAGGACCTCGAGGTGCTGCACCGGGCCTGCGGGGTGCTGCCCCGGGACCTGTTCGACACCCAGCTGGCGGCCGGGTTCTGCGGGCACTCCCTCCCGTCCCTGTCGGCGTTGGTCGAGAAGTACTACGACGTGCACCTCCCCAAGGGAGACCGCCTCACCGACTGGCTGCGACGCCCGCTCAACCACGATCAGCGCACCTACGCCGCGTCGGACGTCGAGTACCTGCTCGGCCTCCAGGAGAAGCTCACGGCCGCCCTCGCCGAGCGCGGCCGCCTCGGGTGGGCGCTCGACGAGTGCCTGGCGCTGCGCGCCAGGGGTCAGGTGATCCGAGACCCCGACGAGGCCTGGCTCCGCATCAAGGAGGCTCGTTCGCTCCGCGGGGAGACCGCGGCCGTGGCCCGGTCGGTGGCGGCGTGGCGTGAACGCCGCGCCGCCGAGCTCG
>CAZIVZ010000621.1:0-1791 GCA_964542495.1 uncultured Aquihabitans sp. | reverse complement strand
CTGCGAGTTCTGCTTCATCTACCAGCTGCCGCCCGGCATGCGGAAGAGCCTCTACGTGAAGGACGACGACTACCGGTTGTCGTTCCTCTACGGGAACTTCACCACCCTCACCCGCTTCACCGAGGCCGACCTCGAGCGGGTGGTCACCGAGGGGCTCTCACCGCTGAACGTGAGCATCCACGCCACCGACCCCCAGGTTCGCAACGACCTGCTGCGCAACCGTCGCGGCGGCCCCACCCTGCGGTGGCTGCGTGCCCTTCTGGACCACGGCGTCGAGGTCCACGGCCAGATCGTCTGCTGCCCCGGTCTGAACGACGGCGCGGTGCTCGACGACACCCTGTCCGGGGTGCTCGACCGGTTCCCCGAGCTGGCCAGCCTCTGCGTGGTGCCGCTCGGCATCTCCAAGTTCAACACCGAGCCCCGGATGCGGGCCACCACCCGCGCCGAGGCGGCCGCCGTGGTCGACTGCGTGGAGGACTGGCAGGACGTGTACTCCGCCGTGCTCGGTCGCCGGCTCGTGCAGGCATCCGACGAGTACTACCTGCTGGCCGGGCGACCCTTCCCGCCACCCGAGGCCTACGAGGGCTTCGCCATGCACGAGGACGGGGTGGGGATGGCCCGCACCTTCGAGCTCGAGTTCGCCGGTCGCAGCCAGGCCGTCACCGCCCCCGAGTCGGGGTTCTTCGCCTGGGCCGACGGCGCCGACGGTGCCAGTGCCGCGTTCGGCGGCCGCTACGAGGCGGCGGGCGACTACGGCGCCCCAGCCGAGGGCTACCGGGCGGTGCGCGCCGATGACCCGGCACCGAGCCGCGGGGGCGTCGCCGTGAGCCTGCGGCCCCGGCGCGGCGCGCCGGTGGGCATCCTCACCAGCACGGCCGGCGCCGCCGTGATCACGCCCCTGGTGGCCTCCCTCGGTCGGGATCGAGCTCGGGTGATCGGCGTCGAGAACACGTTCTTCGGCGGTACCACCTCCGTCACGGGCCTGCTGGTGGGGGAGGACCTGGCCGTCGCGCTGGCGGCCGAGCCCGAGGGCCACCGCTACCTGCTGCCCGACGTGTGCCTGTCGGGCGGTCGATTCCTCGACGGCACCACCGTGGCCGATCTGCCCCGCCCCGTCGAGATCATCCCCACCCACGGGGCCGCGCTGCGCGCCGCCCTCGAAGAGAGCTGAAGGACCCATGTCCGAGTTGCCCGTGGTCGCCATCGTCGGCCGACCCAACGTGGGGAAGTCCACGCTCCTGAACCGCATCGTCGGCCGCCGCGAGGCGATCGTCGAGGAGAAGCCCGGCGTCACCCGGGACCGCAAGGAGGTCGTGGCCGAGTGGCAGGGCCGACCGTTCCTGCTGGTCGACACCGGCGGGTGGATGGTCGGCGGAAGCGACTTCGACCGCAAGGTCTCCAACCAGTCCGAGCAGGCGATCAAGGACGCGGACGTGGTGCTGCTGGTGGTCGACGCCAAGGTCGGAGTCACCGACGAGGACGCCCAGGTCGCCCAGCTGCTGCGGGCCCTGGAGGTGCCGGTGCACGTGCTGGCCAACAAGGTCGACGACACCAGCCACGAGGCGCTGATCTGGGAGCTCATGTCGCTCGGCCTGGGTGAGCCGCTGCCGATCTCGGCGCTGCACGGTCGGGGCACCGGCGACCTGCTCGACGTGATCATCGCCGAGCTGCCCGAGGTCCCCGACGACGACGTCGATCAGTCCGACATGGACGAGGGCGAGGGCGTCATCTCCGTCGCGCTGGTCGGTCGTCCCAACGTCGGCAAGTCCACGCTGTTCAACCGTCTGATCG
>CAZIVZ010000620.1:0-1793 GCA_964542495.1 uncultured Aquihabitans sp. | reverse complement strand
ACCGGGTTGGGCGTGGCCCTCGATGCGGCCGCTCGCGGCCTGCGCACCGCGCTGATCGAGCGCGACTACTTCGCGTCGGGCACGTCGTCGAAGTCGTCGAAGCTGGCCCACGGCGGCCTGCGGTACCTCCAGCAGGGCGAGATCCGCCTCGTGTACCAGGCCCTCCACGAGCGCCAGCGGCTGCGCCACAACGCCCCCCACCTCGTCAAGCTCCTCCCGTTCCTGCTCCCGGTGTTCACCGGCAGGGGCGGGGTCATCCCGAAGAAGCTCTCCCGGGCCCTGGGCATGAGCATGTGGATGTACGACCTCACCGGCGGTGCCCGCATCGGCAAGCTCCACGAGCGCATCACCGCCGAGCAGACCCTGGAGCACATGCCCACGCTGCCCGCCGACAAGGTGGCCTCGTCGTACCTCTACTACGACGCCACGGTCGACGACGCCCGGCTCACCCTCGCCGTCGCCCGCACCGCGGCCATCGAGTTCGGGGCCGTGGCGGTCAACGGCGTCTCCCTGGTGGGCCTGAACAAGGACGGCCGGGGCCGCGTCCAGTCGGCCACCGTGGCCGCCGACGGCCAGGAGATCACCGTGCGCTGCCGGGCCGTGGTCAACGCCGCAGGCGTCTGGTCCGACGAGGTGCGCGAGATCGACGAGGGGCACGACCCCGACTCCATCCGGCCGGCCAAGGGCATCCACATCACCGTGCCGTGGGAGAAGGTCCGCAACGACGTGGCCGTGGTGGTCCCGGTGCCCAAGGACAAGCGGGCGGTCTTCGTGGTGCCGTGGGGGGACCTCACCTACATCGGCACCACCGACACCGACTACGACGGGCCGCTCGACGACCCGCCCGTCACCGCCGAGGACGTCCGCTACCTGCTCGACGCCATGAAGTTCACCGGCATCACCGAGGCCGACGTCGTGGGCACCTGGGCCGGGTTGCGGCCCCTCGTCAAGAGCGGGGCCACCGGCAAGACGGCCGACCTCTCGCGCCGCCACAAGGTCAACCCCTCCGAGAGCGGCGTGGTCACCATCACCGGCGGCAAGCTCACCACCTACCGCGAGATGGCCGCCGACACGGTCGACGCCGTGGTGGCGTTCCTCGGGCGCACCGACGGCATCGCCCGCCGGTCGCGGACCAAGAACCTGCGCCTGCGCGGCGCCGAGGGCTACGAGGCCCTGGCCGCCGACGCCGACCCGCTGGTGGCCCACCTGGCCGACCGATACGGCGGCGAGGCCGCCACCGTCCTGGCCCTCGTCGAGGCCGACCGCTCGCTGGCCGAGCCCCTGGTGCCCGGCCTCCCCTACGTGCGCGCCGAGGCCGTCTACGCCGCCCGCTACGAGATGGCCCGGTCGGTCGACGACGTGCTCAGCCGGCGCACCCGCGCCCGGCTCCTCGCCCGCGACGCCTCGGCGGCCGCCGCCCTCGACGTCGCCCGGCTGATCGCCCCCGTGCTGGGGTGGAGCGCCGGCGAGGCCGAGGACAGCGCCGAGGCCTACCGAGCTGCCGTGGCCCTCGAGCGCACCTCGGCCGAGCTGCCCGAGACCGCCCTCGAGGGGCTGCTCCGGTCCTGAGCCACCGCCCGCCCCACCCCGCGGGGTAGGGCTGTCCCCCCTCCGATCCGGGTGGCAGGGGGATCGATCGGCGCCACGCCGTCCCGCACCCTGGGACCATGCGTACGACCACCGTCCTCCCCCGCCCGCCGGCCCCCTCGCCGTCGGCCTCGCTCGCCGCGGCGCGCGTGGTCGACGCCGTCAAGACCTACGGCGAGGGAGACACCGCCGTCCACGCCCTCGCC
>CAZIVZ010000619.1:0-1802 GCA_964542495.1 uncultured Aquihabitans sp. | reverse complement strand
AGCCGCTGGTACCGCCCCGCGGGTCGGTGGCGGCCAGCGTCCAGGCCGCCGTGCCCGGCTGCCACGTCGCCGCCGGCTTCCACCACGTCCCGGCCAAGGAGCTGGGCGACCTCGACCACCCCATCGAGTCCGACGTGCTGATCTGCTCGGACTTCCCCCGGGCCACCGAGGTCACCTCCGAGATCGTCGCCAAGGTGCCGAACATGCGCCCGCTGGACGCCGGCGGGCTGTCCCAGGCCACGCCCATCGAGTCGTTCACCGCCGTGCTGCTCCAGCTCAACATGCACTACAAGACGCGCGTGGCCGTGAAGTTCACCGGCATCCCCGACCTCGGGGCCCCCCAGCACGCGGCCCCGGTCGCGGAGGTGGACCCCGGGGACACCGGCGACCAGGCGTGAGCCCGCCCGACCCTCTCCAGCCCCCGGGCCCGATGCGGCTCTACGACACGGCGCGCCGGGCGGTGGTGCCGTTCGAGCCCGGCGAGGTGGTCACCATGTACACGTGCGGGATCACCCCGTACGACGCCACCCACTTCGGTCACGCCGCCACCTACCTCACCTACGACGTCCTCCAGCGGCGCCTGCGAGATCGCGGCCACGACACCCGCTGCGTGCGCAACATCACCGACGTCGACGACAGCCTTCTCGGGAAGGCCCGGGAGCTCGGCGTGCACTACCTGGACCTCGCGGCCGGCGAGATCGCCCGCTTCGACGCGGACCTGGACGCGCTCGGCCTGCTGCCGGCCTGGAGCGAGCCCCGCGCCACGTCGGCCATCGCCGACATCCGCGGCTTCATCGGGATGGTGCTCGACCGCGGCCACGCCTACGAGGCCGGCGGTGCGGTCTACTTCGACGTGGGCTCGTGGCCCGGCTTCGGCGAGATCAGCCACTGCGGGCGAGACGAGATGCTCGCGCTCGCCGCCGAGCGGGGCGGCAACCCCGACGACCCGCACAAGCGCGACCCGCTCGACTTCGTGCTGTGGCAGCCGTCGGAGCCGGACGAGCCCTTCTGGGAGTCGCTGTGGGGGCCGGGCCGGCCGGGCTGGCACATCGAGTGCTCGGCGCTGGCCCTGCGCGAGCTCGGCACCACGATCGACCTCCACGGCGGCGGCGCCGACCTGATCTTCCCGCACCACGAGTGCGAGTCGGCCCAGTCCGAGGCGGCCACCGGCGAGCCGTTCGTGCGCCACTGGATGCACCAGGCCATGGTCCGCATGGACGGCGAGAAGATGTCGAAGTCCCTCGGCAACCTGGTGTTCGTGAGCGAGCTGCGCAAGGAGTGGGACCCTCGCGCCATCCGTCTGGTGGCCGTCGCCAACCACTACCGCACCCCGTGGGAGTGGGACGACGGCATGCTCCCGGCGGCGACGGCCCGCCTGGAGCGCTGGATCGCCGCGGGGCCCGGTGACGGCGCCCTGCTGGAGGCCCGGACGGCGCTCGACGACGACCTCGACGCCCCCGGGGCCGTGGCGGCGATCGACGCCGCCGCCGCGGCCGGTCTCGGCGTGAGCCGGGCGGCCGCCCTGCTCGGCGTGGACCTCACGGCCTGACCCCGGCGCCACCGGTGCTCCCGGCAAGTCGCTGCGGGAGGCCGTCGGGTGGGGCATGATTCGCCCCATGGCGGTTGACGACGTCGGCAAGCTCTACCCGGTCGCCAAGGCCATCCTGACGCCGATCTTCCGCGCCTCGTGGCGGTTCGACCTCCAGGGCGTCGACAACGTGCCGGCCACGGGTGGCGCCATCCTCTGCCCCAACCACACCTCGGTCCTCGACTCGTTCTTCGTCCCCGCCCTGCTCCCTCGG
>CAZIVZ010000618.1:0-1804 GCA_964542495.1 uncultured Aquihabitans sp. | reverse complement strand
CTCAGCTTGTGATTAAACCTCGGGGTGGGTGAGGCGGATCTCGTTGGCTTTGGCGGCGATGGTGCGCATCTGGTCGATGGTGCGGCGTAGGCGGCGGTCGTTCGCGATCCACTCTCGGTAGAGCTTTGCTTGGGCGGGGGTGAGGCGGCGGGTGACGGTCTTGCCGTCGATCTTGCGGGTGAGTTGCCAGTAGGGGCCGTGGGGTCGGGGTGGTTCGGCACGGCACTTGCAGCCGGGTGAGGCGCAGCGCGTGAACCGGCGGGTCAGCGTGCCGGCAGAGATCGGTCCGATCTCCGCCAACTGGGCGGCGAGTTGGCGGTAGCGGTCGTCGTAGGCGGCGAGACGTTGCTGATGGGTGCGGGCCATGAGTTCCTCCGACCCTGAGACTATCCCCGTCCCAATACCAGACAGTAGCCATACTGTCTGATATGGGCCACGAGGCGCTCCAAACGTTCCGAGCGGGTCTCTACGGGTGCCTACGCCGCTGGGGCGATGCCCTCTTCGAGCTCTGCGACGCACAGCTGTGCACCCCGGGCCCGATCCACTCGGCGCCGGCGTTGAGCCTGGAGCCGGAGTTCCGTCGTTCCCACGGCAGCCTCTACAAGGCTCTCGCCGGAGGCGACATCGACACCGACGGGCTTCGTCGACTGTTGATCGCGCATCGGCCCGACGGGTGGCCGTTGGTGTTCGCCGTCGACGCGTCGACGTGGGATCGCTGCGACGCCGAGTGCAGCCCCGAGCGGGGCTTCTACTACTCAGCGTCGAAGCACTCAGCCGGTCAACCCATCGTCGCCGGCTGGTCCTACCAGTGGATCACCCAGCTCAACTGGGCGCCTGACAGCTGGACCGCACCGGTCGACGTGACCCGCATCGCCCCCGCCGCGAACTCGACCACGGCAACCATCGACCAGGTCCGCCGTCTCGTCGAAGTGCTGCCCAGCGACGCCGAAGTCCCGCTGTTCGTGTTCGACGCCGGCTACGACCCCATCGCCATCGGTTGGGAGCTGACTGCCACCCGCGCCCAGACCCTCACCCGCATCCGCGACGACCGCGTGTTCCACGCCCCACCACCCCCGCGACCCAACCGGTCTCCCACCACCGGCGGCCGACCACCCCGCCACGGCCCCAAAATGAAGTGCTCAGAGCCCTCCACCTGGCCCGAGCCCACCAGCACCCACACCGCCACCGACGACCGCTACGGCACCGTCGCCGTGTCCGCCTGGGCGAACATGCACCCCCGCCTCGCCGGCCGTGGCCACTGGAGCAACCACCCCCGACCACCAATCGTGGAAGGCACCGTCATCCGCGTCGAAGTCGAGCACCTCCCCAAGCCCACCGCACGGACGAAGAAGACCCTCTGGCTCTGGCACTCCGGCCCCCAGCCACCCGATCTCGATCTCGCCTGGCGGGCCTACCTACGCCGCTTCGACATCGAACACACCTTCCGGTTCGCCAAGAACACCCTCGGCTGGACCACCCCCGCCCTCGCCACCCCCGACCAAGCCGACCGATGGACCTGGCTCACCATCGCCGCCTACACCCAACTCCGACTCGCCCGCACCCACGTCGACGACCTCCGCCTCCCATGGGAACGCCCCCGACCCACCGGGCGGCTCACCCCCGTCCGGGTCCGCCGCGGGTTTCGTCGACTTCGCGCCCACCTCGGCACCCCCGCCAACCCACCAAAACCCTCACGAGCCGGCCCCGGCCGCCCCAAAGGCACCAAAACCGGCCCCCGCCAACGCCACCCCGCCATCAAGAAAGCCGCCTGACAAACCCCCCAGGGGTTTAATCACAAGCTCAG
>CAZIVZ010000617.1:0-1824 GCA_964542495.1 uncultured Aquihabitans sp. | reverse complement strand
GTGCTCCGGCGCGTACCCTGACGCGCCCCGGTGGGCGACCACGAGCACCCCCGTGGGTGCCGACGGCACAGACGCGGACGACGGGGAGGCGACCGCGGTGGTCGCCACCGAGGTGGGAGGCGCGGACGTGGACGACGTCCCGCGCCGGACCACCGAGGTGGTGGCCGACGTTCGATCGTCGCCGGTGTGGCCGCAGCCGGCGAGCAGCGCGAGGACGGCCGCGGCCGCCACCACCCGCACGAGCCTCGATCGGATCACGGACCGTGGAGCAGCGGCAGGCATCTCGTGAGGCTACGGCACCATCATGTTCGCTCGGATCTGGTCCTCGCCCTTCAGCCGTGACGACGCGGTGAACTTGGCCGTGCCCTCCACGGGCGGCCGGCTCGACGACGGTGGCAGCGGCGGGTACATGTCCTGCTCGAAGTCCACGCCCTCTGCGTAGAACTGCGACGCCCACGTGCGGAACTTGAGGTACGGGCCGTCGGTGTCGGCCAGCAGCGGACGCACCACGTAGCCCTTGTTGCGCCAGATCGGGAGGTCCTCCTGGATCTGCTGGGAGATCTCGGCCACGAACGCCTCCCCCACGCGGGAGGTGGTCAGGTCGTCGCCCAGTCGGCGCACCCGGAAGCTGAACCGCTGCTCGCACGTGTTCGCCGAGACCGGGGTGTTGCAGCCGAGCAGGATGGTGTCGACGATGCCGTGGAAGCGGATGACGCTGAACCCCGGGCCGTACATGTCGATGTCGATGTTGCCCGCGACCGCCCCCCGGGGCGTGACGAACTGCTGCACCGTGCGGACCCGTGCGATCGGGCCGTCGGTCTCGTAGCTGCGGGCCTCCGGGACCGAGTCGGTGTTGTGCAGGTAGCGGAAGTGGGCGAGGTCGACCGAGTTCTCGGCGATCTCCTGCCAGGCGGCCGGGATCTCGATGAGCCGGGTGGTGGTGTCGCTCCAGTCGGCGGCGTCGGCGAACTCGTCGACGTCGGGGATCTCCCACGAGGGCGCCTCGTCGAAGGGGTGGTACCAGGCCATCACGATGCCGTTGCGCTCGATCACCGGGTAGGTGCGCAGGCGGGCGGCCCGGTTCACCTTCTCGCTGTAGGGGATGTCGCTGTTGCGGCCCTGGGCGTCGAACTTCCAGCCGTGGAAGGGGCACTGGAGCTCGCAGTCCTCGACGTGTCCGCCGTGGCCGAGGTGGCCGCCGAGGTGCGGGCAGATCGCGTCTTGCAGGTGGTAGCGACCGTCTTCGGTGTCACGCCACAGCACCAGGTCCCGGCCGAAGCAGTAGAGCGGGAGGACCCCGCCCAGCTCGAGCTCGTCGGGCCAGCAGACCTGGTACCAGCCGACCGGGACGGGAAAGGGGGTGCGCGCCATCGTTGGCCTCCTGGACTCGCACCCACGAGGAGCCTCGCGGGTGACCCGCCCCCACCGTAGCCCCAGAACTAGAACGTGTTCTAGTTTTCGGCAAGTACGGTTCCCCCGCGGTCAGAGCCGCCCGGCGCTACGGTCCGGCCGTGCACGTGGCATCGTCACCGGCCGAGGGGCTCCGGTCGCTGCTGGGCGTTCCGGTCCACGATCTCGTGCGGCTGTCGGGGGGCGCGTCGCGCGAGACGTGGCGCTTCCGCGCCGGTGACCGCCAGCTCGTGGTGCAGCGTCGCCGGCGGGGTGGGATCGCCAGCGGCCTGAAGCCCGCGGCCGAGGCGGCTGTGCTCGCCCTGGCGGCCACCGCGGGGGTGCCGGCGCCGGCGGTGGTCGCGGCGTCGGACGACCCGGAGCCGCTCGGCGGTCCCTGGGTGGTGATGGAGGCGGTGCCCGGCGAGGCGCTCC
>CAZIVZ010000616.1:0-1829 GCA_964542495.1 uncultured Aquihabitans sp. | reverse complement strand
ACCGCCTTCTTGGCCGGGGCCTTCTTGGCAACAGCCTTGGCCGGGGCCTTCTTCGCCACCGCCTTCTTGGCCGGAGCCTTCTTGGCAACAGCCTTGGCCGGGGCCTTCTTGGCGGGGGCCTTCTTCGCCACGGCCTTCTTGGCCGGGGCCTTCTTCGCCACGGCCTTCTTGGCCGGAGCCTTCTTGGCTGCCGCCTTCTTGGTCACTGCCATGCTGGGTGCCTCCTCGGCTGGTTGGTGCTCCCCGGTGGGGAGCCCGTCGTCGTGACGGACTGCTGCTGCAGGCTCGGACGGCGCGTCGGGCACCACCACACCGGGTAGTGCGACGTCGATGCCCCGGCGAGGGGAGTCGAATGCCGTGACCACGAAGGTCCGGACCTCCCCCACCGTGAGGACCTCGCGAGCCTTGGTGGGAGGTGGGTCCGCCATCGCCTTCAGCGGGATGTAGCACTGGGCGCCACCATCGGTGACGGCGTAGGCCCCGTGCGACGAGAACCGATCGACCGTTGCCTCCACCTCGGTGCCGATCGGGTGATCGGTGACGAAGTGCAAGAAGGCGGTCGGTTCGTTGATGGGATCAGCGGCCTTCGTGCCGCTGCTCCGCCGGCGGCGACCGCGACCTGAGGGCGCGGGCGCCTCTGCGGACCCCGACTCCGGGGCCGGTGCCTCGAGCTTCTCGATCGACTCACGTGAACCACGACCGCGACCCGATCGCTTGCGCCCCGGCGACTTGGCGGGCGCGGGCGCCTCGGCCGACTCGACGGGGGCCGTAGCGCTGGCGCGACGACGAGGAGGCGGCGACGTGGGCACGGGCACCGGGCCGAGCGCGACACCTGAGGACGTCCCGGCTCGTGGAGCGCGACCTTCGCGCGTGGCACGCCGGCTGGTCGGACCGCGCACCGGGGTTCGCAGCACGAACACCCACCCCACGGCGGGGACCGGCTTGCCGCCGACGAGGCGCCCCTCGTCGAAGAGCCACTCGTAGATGCCGTGGAACTCCTGGAACGAGTCGTTGGAGAAGACGGCGGCGCCGGTCTTGTCGGCGATCTGGAGGATGAACGCGTCGCCGCGTCCGATCGCTCCGGCGGGCGGGGTGACGAGCTCGCCGTTCACGATGCCGGCATCGAACTCCGGCCGTTCGCCGTCTGCGATGCGGTGCCCGAAGGTGGCATCGACGACGACGGTGAGCTTGATGTCGTGCCCGTAGGTGTCGAGGAACGCGCGTACCGCCTCGTCGAGTTGAGCGAGGCTCGGAGTGGTACGGCCCTCCGTGGCGATGTTGGATCCGTCGACGACGACGTGGTGCATGGACATGTGGCCCCCAAGTCAAGCAGCAATGCAGGTGACCGGTAGGGATCGTCGCGATTCGCGTGGCGCGCTTCGGCTGATGCGTACGCTCCGAGCCGTGGCGATCACCGCAGCGCTGTTCGACTTCGGGGGCGTCTTGTCGACGAGCCCCTTCGACGCGTTCGCGCGCTACGAGGCGGACCACCACCTCCCCCACGGCTTCCTGCGATCGGTCAACGCCACCGATCCCGACACCAACGCGTGGGCCAGCCTCGAGCGCAGCGAGGTCGACGTCCACGGCTTCGCCGCGGCGTTCGAGGAGGAGTCCGCCGCGCTCGGCCACCGGGTGCCCGGCTGGGACGTGCTCGCGCTGCTCGCCGGCGACCTTCGGCCGGAGATGATCGAAGCGGTGCGGCGCTGCGGGGCACAGATGCAGACCGCGCTGCTCACCAACAACGTCGTGGGCATGAGCGCAGACCGCCACGTGTCCGACGTGGTCGCCCTCTTCGACGTGGTGGTGGAGTCGAGCGTGGTGGGGCTGCG
>CAZIVZ010000615.1:0-1841 GCA_964542495.1 uncultured Aquihabitans sp. | reverse complement strand
GATCGCCTCCGCACCCGCATCGTGGAGGAGGGCCTCTTCCTCGAGGTGATCGACGCGGCCGTGGAGCGGGCCAAGACCAAGACGTGGAAGATCTGCACCAAGTGCGGCAACCCGATCGGCGACGCCCGCCTGGAGGCGCTGCCGGCCACCGACCTGTGCGTCGTCTGCAAGGCGGACCGCGCCAACTGGTGAACGTCGGTCGCCGCTGCTGACGAGCTGCGACCGGTCAGGAACCAGCGGCGCAGGCGGCGGCGGAGGCGGGCTCCGTGCGGGCGCTCACGTCGCGGAGCCCGGCGAAGGGCCCGCAGCGGTGGGGCACCACCCACACCTGCTGGCGGAGCATCGTTCCCACCGGTTCCTGAGCTGCGGGGCAGGAACCGTCGGCGGCGGTCAGGCCCGCCACCCGGCGACGATCACCGCTCCCCGCCACGCACACCTGATCCTGGATCCGCCACGGGGCCAGCGCGCCGCCGATGTCGGGCGCGTCGGCCACCGGGGTGTCGGGCGCCAGCAGCAGGACCAGCGCCACCAGGGTGCGCCGTCCCGAGGGATCGATCTCGTAGACCAGACCCTCGGGGTGGGCCGGGTCGGCCTCGTGCTCGTCGGTGAGCGACCCCCAGCGGATGACCTGCTCCACCTCGTCGTCGCCCAGCTCGGCCGGCACGAAGCCCTCGGCCTCGGCATCGCTCCACTCGGCCCAGCGCGGTGCCGCCGCCACCGCAGCGCGAACGAGGCGCTCGGCCCGGGACCGCTCCTCGCTCGTCACCCCCGGCACCCCCGAGAGGTCGACCGCGCCCGGGTCGTAGGCCGATGACGGCACCGCCCCGGCGGCGTGGGCATGGCCGATCGGGCCGCCCTGGTGGGTGCCGTCGTGCTGGTGGGCGGGGGTGGTGACGGCACCGACGAGGGTGACGCCCAGCACCGCGGCGCTGGCCACGGCGAGTCGTCCCACCCGGGGTGGGGCGGCCGCGGATCCGGCCAGCACGACACGAGCGCTGAGACCGCCGGCCACCGCGGCCAGGGACACGGCGACCACGTCGGCCCACTGGAGGGCCTCGGGCGAGCCCAGCCCGTCGACCCAGCCGATGCCGCTGGTCTTGGCCAGCACCCAGCCCCCCACGGCCAGCCCCACCAGCACCAGGCCGGCCATCGCCACGGCGCGCCGACGGGTGGTGAGGGCTGCGGCACCCCAGGACAGCTGGGCGAGCCCGAGCGCTGCGAACGTGGCCGCCGCCTGCGGGGCGTCGGCGTGCGGCCCGATGGCGGCGAGATGGACCACCCCGGCACCGATCGACGCCACACCGGCGGCGGCGAGCGGACCGAACCCGGTCGCCGGTGGCACCGCCTCACCCGACGGTCTCGCCGGCGCGGAGACGGGGGCGGTCACGACGTCAGCGGTCCGCGGGGTCGGCCTCGTCGGCCAGCAGGCCGGACCCGGCGGCCAGGGCCGTGGCCAGGCGGGCGGCGTGGCGCACCACCAGCTCGAAGGCGTGCTCGGCCGGGCCCACGTGGCCGTGCAGCGGCGGAGGGCCGAGCGAGCGCAACACGATGCCCGGGTCCTGGGCTGGCACGATCGGCTCGGGGTCGGGCAGCTGGGGCACCGGTCGCCAGAGATCGACCGGCTTGGGCCGGGCGCCCCGCCGCCGGCCCTGCTGCTTGCGACGGCCCGAACCGCCCCCTCCCCCGCCGTTCGGGGTGCCGTTGGTGCCGCTCATCGGATGGGAGCCATCAGTCGTCCTCGGTCAGCAGTTCGTCGGGGCGCAGGCCGAGGGCCATGCGGAGCTGGTCGGGGTCGAGGTCGGCCATCGAGCTCGACTTGGGCAGCACGAGGTCGGCGATGT
>CAZIVZ010000614.1:0-1846 GCA_964542495.1 uncultured Aquihabitans sp. | reverse complement strand
TGGAGCGTGCCGGGGGCCACCGCGTACGGCGTGCCCTCGAGGTGGAGCGAGCGGCCATCGCCCTCCAATCGCGCTCGCACCTGCTCGTCGCGTCCGCGGCCGTAGGGCCCGAAGTCCTCGGCCGCGTACACGCGATCGGCGCCGACCTCGGCGGCCAGCGACGCCACCACGTCTGCGGGCTCGCCGGTTCGCTCCACGAGGTGCCCGCCGATGTCGGAGGCGAGTGCGTCGAGGCAGCGGTGCAGGAACGCCACGCGGTTGGCACCGGCCGGGCCGGCGAGCACCGGGTCGTGCACGAACAGGGCCACGATCCGTTCGTGGGCGTCGGCGGCTGCGAACAGGGCCGGGTTGTCGGCCAGGCGGAGGTCCCGCCGGAACCACACGACGGCCACCGATTCGTTCGCGCCCATCCGCCCATCCTCGCCCATGCACCCGCTCGGCCCATGCGACCTATATGTTTCGTCGCTAGGCGTAACGTCTCTGGATGGATCGTCTGTCATCGCATCTCATGGCACCCTGTGGCAACGACCCGGAGCGCCCGCGAGAAGGACCCCGACCTGGTGGCGTTCGGTGCGCGCGTGCGCGCCCACCGCAACGCGGCAGGGCTCACCCAGGAGGCCCTGGCCCACCAAGCCGGCCTGCACTGGACCTACATCGGCCAGATCGAGCGGGGCGAGCGGAACCTCACGCTCAAGAACATCCTCCGGCTCGCCGAGGGGCTCGCCGTCCGCCCAGGGGTGCTGCTCGAGGACTGACAAGGTCGCCGGCCGGGGTCGTCGATCAACGGCGATCCGTGACCTCCACGACGTCGCCCTCCCGCAAGACGCAGAGACCGACCGACGGGCCCTCGCCGTCGTCTGCGGGGGTGGCGTAGAGCTCGATGCCGGTGGTGGCACCCGGCGGGCTCGGGACCCGGACCAGCACCGACGCCGTGCCGGCCACCGTCTCGAGCACGATCCGCTCCACGCCCGCTCCGTCGACGATGGCCAGCCGGTTCGTCGCGAGGCCCTCCGAGCCGCTCACCCGCGCCGTGAGGTCGCGGACCGCCGCCTCGAGCAGGGCGACCCGCTCCGCCAGCGCTTCGATTGGGTCGTCCATTCCATCGCCTCCGCGGCCGTGCACACGCAACGTGGGGGAAGGCCGCCCGAGCCTACGGAACCCCTCTGACAACGACGGCCGACCGAGGCGAGGAGACCCAGCCCGACCCGGCCGCCGGTCTATACGCATCGTCATCGCTCCACAAGGGCGCCACACCGTGCCAGGCTCCAGAGGTGGAACCGCGCATCTCGCTCATCACCCTGGGCGTCGCCGACGTCGCCCGCTCGCAGGCGTTCTACGAGCGGCTCGGCTGGACCGGCGCCTCACCCGACGGCGATGTGGCCTTCATCCAGGCCGGCCCCATGATCCTGGCGCTCTGGAGCCGCGAGAAGCTCGCCGAGGACAGCGCCGTGATCGACACCGGCGGGTGGGGCGGGGTCACCCTCGCCCACAACGTGCGCAGCCCCGGCGAGGTCGACGCCGTGCTCGCCGAGGCCGCGGCCGCCGGTGCCACCATCGGCCGGCCGGGCGCGGCCACGTTCTGGGGTGGCTACTCGGGGGTGTTCCTCGACCCCGACGGCCATCCCTGGGAGGTGGCCCACAACCCCTACTGGACCATCGCCGACGACGGCTCGATCAGCCTCTCGTCGCCGGACTGAACCCGATCAGTCGTCGAGCTTGAGGGCGGAGACGAAGGCTTCCTGGGGCACTTCCACGCGCCCGATGTTCTTCATCTTCTTCTTGCCCTCCTTCTGCTTCTCCAGGAGCTTGCGCTTGCGGGTGATGTCACCGCCGTAGCACTTGGCCA
>CAZIVZ010000613.1:0-1847 GCA_964542495.1 uncultured Aquihabitans sp. | reverse complement strand
AGAGCGGCGACCGGTACTCGGTGGTGCAGTTCTGCCACCCGACGCCGTGGACGGTGCTCTCGCCGGTGGCCACGTGCATCACGCCCGACACCCCGCAGCGCTTCGCGCCGATCGCCGCCGCCGACGCCCTCGACCTCGTCCTCTACGAGATCAACCTGATCGAGGACGCCCGGAGCTGACCGGCCGGGGCGCTACCGATCAGGCAGGTGGCGTGGGGGCGTCGACGGTGGCCATGTCGTCGTCGATGCCGGCGGCCACCGCGTCGATCATCGCCCGGCGGGCGTTGGCCTTGGTGCGGGCCACAGCACCGGTGCGCAGCTCGCCGAGGCGGCGGGCCTCGGCCATGGCCTCGTCGACCACCAGCTCGGCGGGCACGACGCGATCGAGGAAGCCCGCCGCCACCGCACCGTCGGGGTCGAAGGTGGTGCCCAGCGTGGCCACCACGAAGTGGCTCTTGAGCAGGCGCTCACGGGCCAGCTCCACCGCGAAGCGCGGGAGGGGCATGCCGATGGCCACCTCGTTGAGCCCGATCTTGGCCGGCCCCTCGGCGCCGATGCGCACGTCGCAGCTCAGCAGGGTGATGGCCCCGCCGGCGAGGGCGTGGCCCGTGCAGGCTGCCACCGTGGGCATGCCGAGGCCGTAGACCCGCAGCCACCAGCGGGCGCCGCGCGCCACCAGGGCCCGCATCTGGTCGACCCCGGACATCATCTCGCCCAGGTCGAACCCGGCGGAGAACCGGCCGGGCCGGCCCACCAGCAGCAGGGCGCGGGCGTGGTCGGCCTCGGCCCGGTCGACCAGGCCCTCGAGGGTCTCCAGGACGGCGTTGCTGAAGACGTTGGCCTTGCCGTCGTCGAGGGTGATGACGGCGATGCCGGCGCGGGGGTCGGAGGTGGGGGGGGCGCCGGCGTCGGTCATGGCGACCGAAGGTAGCGGCGGGGCGGGGGGGGGGGGGGCGGGGGTGGGGGCGGGGGTTTGGACGCCGCCTGCTCCTCGGCCATCCGGAGGCGTCGACGGTCGAGCGCGTGGTACAGGGCGCTGGCGCCGATGGTGCCCACGACCGTGCCGTCGGCCGCCACCACGAGGCCGTCGCGGACGTCGCCGCCGTCGATCTTCTGCACGGCGGGCAGCAGGGGCTCGTCGGGTGAGACCACCGTGATGCGGTCGAGCGGGTAGGCCAGGTCGACCACGCGGAGCCGGCCCCACGTCTCGCGCGGCGCGGCGCGCACCGCGGCCGCGGTCAGCAGGCCCACCACGCGCCCGTGCTCGTCGAGGGCGGGGAAGGAGTGGTGCGGGCAGTCGGCCGGCACCGTGTGGAGGAAGTCGGCGACGCTCGCCCATCCGGCGGCGGGCGGAGGGACGGGCACCATGGCCTCGGCCACCGTGGCGCCGTCGAGCAGCTGGTAGATGGGCAGCGAGCGGAGGTTGCGGAAGGCGGCGAAGGCGATGAACCCGCCCACGAGGAGGAGGAAGAAGCCGTTGGTCCCGGCGTCGGGGGCGCGCAGGGCCCGCAAGCCGTAGAGCACCATGGCGGCCCCCACCGCGATGCCGGCGTAGGACGACCAGCGCAGGCCGGCGGCCTGGCTGCCGGTGCGCCGCCAGATCAGCGACGAGAGCACGGTGCCGCCGTCGAGCGGCGCGGCGGGGAGCATGTTGAACCCGGCGAGCAGCACGTTGAGCAGGCCGAGGACGGCGAACAGGTTGCCCATGAGGCCCGAGATGCCGTGGTTCGGCAGCACGTAGGCGCCGGACAGGAACGCCACACCACACGCGGCGCTGGCGAGCGGGCCGACCACGGCGATGCGGAACTCGGAGCGGGCGGTGGTGGGCGACGACTCGAGCTTGGCCAC
>CAZIVZ010000612.1:0-1850 GCA_964542495.1 uncultured Aquihabitans sp. | reverse complement strand
ATCGGGGTCGGTGGTGGGGTCGGCGTCGGCGTCGGCGTCGACGAGACGGGCGATGGCGGGGCGGGCGAGGGTGAGCACCACCTGGGGCGCCACCTGGATCCGCACCGTCTCGGCCGCCACCTCGGTGAGCACACCGTGGATGCCGCCGGCGGTGATCACCTGATCACCGGGGGCCAGTGCCTCGACCAGGGCCCGCTGGTCCTTCAACCGCTGCTGCTGGGGTCGGAGGATGAGGAACCACCCGATGCCGACGAGCAGGAGGGTGAGGAGCAGGGCCGGCAACGAAGGATCCAGTCGAGGTGGGGAAAACGCCTCGGGAACCTTAGGGCACGCGCCGACGGCTCCCGTGGTCGTGGCGTGGCGCGGTCAGCCCCACACGTCGAGCACGGCCCGACGAGCGGAATCGAAGCGGCCGGCGGCGATGGCCGCACGCAGCCCGATGACCAGGTTCGACAGCCAGACCACGTTGTGGATGGTGAGAAGGCGGGCGCCGGTGGGCTCCCCCACCCGGAACAGGTGGCGTAGATAGGCCCGGGACCACCGGGCGCAGACGGGGCAGGTGCAGTCGGGGTCGAGCGGGCCCTCGTCTCGCTCGTAGGCCAGGTTCTTGATCATGAGGCGGCCCGAACCGGTGAGCACGGTGCCGTGGCGGGCGTGGCGGCTCGGCAGCACGCAGTCGAACAGGTCGACGCCGAGCGCCACCGCCTCGACGATGCTCGCGGGGTCGCCCACCCCCATCAGGTAGCGGGGCTGGTCGGCGGGCAGGTGGGCCAGCGCCGCCGCCAGGGCCGGCAGCATCTCCTGGCGGGTCTCCCCCACCGACAGGCCGCCGATGGCGTAGCCGTCGAAGCCCACCTCGACCAGCCGACGGGCCCCTTCGGCCCGCAGGTCGAGGTCGACGCCCCCCTGGGCGATGCCGAACTGGGCCTGCTGGATACCGCGGTCCTCCCGCCACCCGGCACCGGCCAGGAACGCAGCCCGGCCCCGGCGGGCCCAGGCGTCGGTGCGGTCCACCGCGGCCTGCAGCGCCCGGCGCGTGGACGGAAGCGGGGGGCACACGTCGAGCACCATCGAGATGTCGGCGCCGAGCTTCGACTGGATCTCGGCTGCCCCCTCGGGGGTGAGGTGGTGCGTAGACCCGTCGTAGGTGGAGCGGAAGGTGGCGCCCTGGTCGTCGACCTTCGGGGAGAGCGAGAAGACCTGGTAGCCGCCGGAATCGGTGAGCACGTGGCCGTCCCAGCCCATGAACGCGTGGAGCCCGCCGAGCTCGGCCACCAGGTCGGCACCGGGCTTGAGCATCAGGTGGTAGGTGTTGCCCAGCACCAGGGGGATGTCGAGGGCGGTGAGGTCGGTGGCGTCGAGGTGCTTCACGGCCGCCTTGGTGCCGACGGGCATGAACAGCGGGGTGGGGAGGACGCCCCGAGGCGTTCGGATCGAGCCGGTGCGAGCGGCGCCGTCGATGGCGTCGAGGTCGAAGGTCAGCTTCACGGCTCGCCGACGCTACCGGCGCGGCGCGACAACAACATGGCGTCGCCGAAGGACAGGAACCGGTAGCCCTCCTCGAGCGCCTCGGCGTAGAGGTCCCGCCAGCGGGGCCCCACCAGTGCGTGGACGAGGGCCAGCAACGACGAGCGCGGCACGTGGAAGTTGGTGAGGAGCCGATCCACCACGGCGAAGGGGTACGGGTCCCGGATGAACAGGTCGGTGGCCCCCTCGGGCGCATCGGTGGCCGCCCAGGATTCCAGGGCCCGCACCACCGTGGTGCCCACCGCCACCACGGCGCCGGGCGCCCCCGCCCGGCGCGCCGCCAGCTGCGCCTGCACCCGCTCCGCCGTGGCCGGCGGGATCCG
>CAZIVZ010000611.1:0-1855 GCA_964542495.1 uncultured Aquihabitans sp. | reverse complement strand
AGCGGTTCCTCACCCTCTGCGCCGAGGACAACATCCAGGTGGCCAACGCCACCACGTCGGCGCAGTACTTCCATCTCCTGCGCCGGCAGATGAGGCGCGACGTCCGCAAGCCGCTGGTGGTCATGACGCCCAAGTCGCTGTTGCGGGCCAAGACCTCCCGCTCGTCGATCGGCTCGCTCGCCGCAGGCTCGTTCCAGGAGATCCTCGACGATCCCGCGGTGGCTGATCCGACGACGGTGCAGCGGGTGGTGTTCTGCTCGGGGAAGGTGGCCTACGACGCCATGGCCCGGCGCGACCAGAACGGCCACCCGGCCGCCATCGTGCGCATCGAACAGCTCTACCCGTTCCCGTACAAGCAGGTCCGCTCGGTGCTCAGCCGCTACGCCGCGGCCGACGAGGTGGTCTTCCTCCAGGAGGAGCCCGACAACATGGGCCCGCGCGCCTTCGTCAACGAGCGGCTGTGGCCCCTGGTCCCCGAGGGCATCAAGTACCGCCAGGTCTCCCGCACCGGTTCGGGCAGCCCCGCCACCGGCTCCCACGCCATCCACGTGCAGGAGCAGACCCAGATCATCGACCAGACCTTCGAGGGCCTGTAGCCGTGCTCATCACCACCTCGGTCGACCTCCCCGGCTACGACATCCTGGCCGTGCAGGGCGAGGTGTTCGGCCTCACCGTGCGGTCACGCAACATCGGCGCCGGGTGCATCGCCGGGCTGCGCTCCATCGGCGGCGGTGAGATCCCCGAGTTCACCAAGCTCCTCTCCCAGAGCCGCAACGAGGCCATGGCCCGCATGGTGGCCGAGGCCCAGGCCCGCGGCGCCAACGCCATCATCTCGATGCGCTTCGACTCCGGCTCCATCGGCCAGTGGAGCGAGATCTGCGCCTACGGCACCGCCGTCTGGGTGAAGCCGGTGAGCGAGTACGCCGTGCAGCAGTACGACGCCATGGTCCGAGCCGGCGACCTCCCGCACCAGCAGACCTACACGACCCGGGTCAGCGAGTGGACCGGGCCCTCCACGCCCCAGCCGGGCCAGCGCCCGTCGCTCTAGCGGTCCCTCGGTCGAGCCCCCGCTTGGGCGCTCGAAACGAGAACGTGTTCTCGTTTCCGGTATCGTCCGCACCCATGCCGGAACCCACGGGGAATGCTGCGTTCGACGAGGCCCGGGCCGGGGGGATCGTCGACACGTTCCTCTCGTTCCCCGACGTCCGCGAGGCCAAGGCCAAGGTCTACGACTACATCCGCAAGGCATCACTCGACAAAGAGACCCAGAGCATGGAGATGCCGGCGCAGTACATGTTCAAGGACATCCCCACCTACGACGAGATCGACGACCCGCTCGAGCTCACCTTGGCGGAGATGGAGCGGTTCGGCATCAGCCGGTTCCTCACCAACGTCACCGAGAAGGACCTCGCCAAGCGGGCCCTGGTCGAGCACCCCGACAAGTTCTGGGGGATCCTCAACGTCGACCCCAACACCGGCATGGCCGCGCTGCGCGAGATCGATGCGGCCGTGGAGCGGTGGGGGAGCCAGCTCAAGGCCATCCACACCTGGGGCACGGCGCTGCTCCCGCAGGTGCCGCTCGACGACAAGAAGATGTACCCCGTCTACGCCAAGTGCGTGGAGGCCGGGCTGCCGATCGTGGTCTACGCCGGCGTGCCCGGGCCGCGGCTGCCGATGTCGGCCCAGCTGCCGATCCAGCTCGACGAGGTGTGCTGGTTCTTCCCCGAGCTCAAGATCGTCACCCGCCACGGTGCCGAGCCGTGGACCGAGCTCATGGTGAAGCTGATGCTGAAGTGGCCGAACCTCTACTACTCCACCTCGGCGTTCGCCCCCAAGCACTACCCCCAGGACATCA
>CAZIVZ010000610.1:0-1857 GCA_964542495.1 uncultured Aquihabitans sp. | reverse complement strand
CCTCGAGCTCGGCGGCAAGAGCCCCAACATCTTCTTCGCCGACGTGGCCGCCGACGACGACGCCTTCTACGACAAGGCGCTCGAGGGGTTCACGATGTTCGCCCTCAACCAGGGCGAGGTCTGTACGTGCCCGAGCCGGGCGCTGATCGAGGCGTCGATCTACGACAAGTTCCTGGGCGACGCCCTCGCCCGCACCAAGGCGATCACCCAGGGGAACCCGCTCGACACCGACACGATGATCGGGGCCCAGGCGTCGAACGACCAGCTGGAGAAGATCCTCAGCTACATCGACATCGGCAAGGCCGAGGGCGCCACCGTGCTGGTGGGCGGCGAGCGCGCCGACCTCGGCGGCCACCTGAGCGGCGGCTACTTCGTCGAGCCCACGATCTTCGAGGGCACCAACGAGATGCGGATCTTCCAGGAGGAGATCTTCGGCCCGGTGCTGGCCGTCACCCGCTTCAGCGGCTTCGACGACGCCATCTCCATCGCCAACGACACGCTCTACGGCCTCGGCGCCGGGGTGTGGACCCGCGACGTGAACACCCAGTTCCGCGCCGGGCGGGCGATCCAGGCCGGCCGGGTGTGGTGCAACTGCTACCACGCCTACCCCGCCCACGCCGCCTTCGGCGGCTACAAGAGCTCGGGCATCGGCCGGGAGAACCACAAGATGATGCTCGACCACTACCAGCAGACGAAGAACATGCTGGTGTCGTACTCCCCCGACAAGCTCGGCTTCTTCTAGGTCGGCACCGCCGACCCCGGAGCCCAACGATGGCGACGTCGCCCGGTACCCCGCCCACCGAGCGGGTCGCCTTCACGAGTGAGGCGGCGGACCTGGTCCGCCGCCTCACCGTGGAGCACGGACCGGTGATGTTCCACCAGTCGGGTGGGTGCTGCGACGGTTCGTCGCCGATGTGCTTCCCGCGTGGCGAGTTCCTGGTCGGCGGCGGCGACGTGCTGGTCGGTCGGGTGCCCTTCGACGGCGTCGAGGAGCCGGTGGACGTGTGGATGTCCCGTCCGCAGTTCGGCTACTGGGAGCACACGCACCTCACGATCGACGTGGTGCCGGGGCGCGGGGCGGGGTTCTCGCTCGAGGCTCCCGACGGCGTGCGCTTCCTGATCCGCTCCCGCCTCTTCACCGACGACGAGCACGCCGCGCTCGCCCCCGTCCTCGGTGGCGACGAGGTCGACCAGCCCGCCTGACCGCGCGATGCGGCCGGTCGGCCGGCTGGCCGCTACCAGGTGTGGCGATCGAGCTGGAGGCCGTAGGCGTCGAGCTTGCGGTAGAGCGTGGAGCGCGAGATGCCGAGCGCCTCGGCAGCGGCGGCCTTGTTGCCACCAGCCGCGGCCAGCGCGCCGGCGATCGCCTCGCACTCGTGCTGCTCCATCGCGGTGAGGTGGGGCCGGTGGGTGGCGGCGCGGACCTCGGGTGGGAGGTCGTCGAGCGTGATCGTGCCGAGGCGCCGGCGAACCACCACGCGGTGGAGCACGGCCTCGAGCTGGCGGACGTTGCCGGGGAGCTCCACGCGGGTGAGCGCCTGCACCACCTCGGGAGCCATCTGGACCGCGCCGGTGGGCGTGAGCCGCCCGAGGATCGATCGGATCAGGCCGGGGAGCTCGTCGGCCCGATCGGCCAGGCCCGGCACCCGCACCAGGCGCTCGAACCGATCGGTGAGGGCCTGCGCGGTGCTGGCGGCGCCGTCGCCCACGTCCTCGGCCACCGTGGCGATCACCGCGACACCCGGTGCGGCGTCGAGCACCGCAGCCAGGCTGGCGGCGGCATCGGCGGCCAGCACGTCGAGGTGGCGGATCACCACCGGCTCCCCGGACGCCATGGCCTGCTCCACATCCCGGAGC
>CAZIVZ010000609.1:0-1868 GCA_964542495.1 uncultured Aquihabitans sp. | reverse complement strand
CCACGTCGACCACGACGCGTCCCACCACCACGACCACCACCCGCCCGCCGACCCAGAGCGGAGACCGCCACCTCCTGGCGGCCGGCGACGTCGCCGGGTGCACCTGGGACGGCGACGAGCTCACCGCCCGCATCATCGACCGCTACCCCGGGATCACCGTCGCCGGCCTGGGCGACATGGTGCAGGTGTCGGGCACCGCTGCTGAGTTCCGGGACTGCTACGCCCCCACGTGGGGACGGTTCAAGGACCGCACCCGCCCGGCGGTCGGCAACCACGAGTACCTCACCGCCGGAGCGGTGCCCTACTGGGACTACTTCGGAGGGGCCGCCGGGCCGCGTGGCAAGGGGTGGTACTCCTACGACATCGGGTCGTCGTGGCACGTCGTGGTGCTCAACGCGAACTGCTGGGAGCCCGGGGCCAGCTGCAAGGTCGGGTCGGAGCAGGAGCGGTGGCTGCGGGCCGACCTCGCCGCCCACCGCCGCCCGTGCACGTTGGCCTACTGGCACCAGCCCATGTTCTCGTCGATCGAGGGGCTCGAATCGGTCCGGCCCCTCTGGAACGCCCTCTACGAGGCCGGTGCCGACCTCGTGCTCAACGGCCACAAGCACGGCTACGAGCGCTTCGCCCCCCAACGTCCCGACGGTGCGCGCGACGACGCCAGGGGCATCCGCCAGATCGTGGTCGCCACCGGCGGGTCGCCGGAGTTCTACGCGTTCGGGTCCCCGCGGCCCAACAGCGAGGTGCGCGCCACGCAGGTGCACGGGGTGCTGAAGCTCACCCTGTCGGTCGGCAGCTACCGGTGGGACTTCCTGCCCGCAGCCGACTCGACCTTCACCGATTCGGGCTCCACGGCCTGCCACTGATCGTGACGCCACGGCCCCCTCCGATGTCGCACCACCAGGCACCGGCCGCCCCCGAGGGGGTGCTCGACCTCGAGGCCGACCCGATCCCGGTGACCTCACGCCCGACGGGGCTTCAGCAGGCCGCGGCGCTCGGGCTGGTGGTGGGACCGGTGGCGTTCGTGGCGTCGTGGGCCGCGGCCGGGGCGGGCACGGTCGGCTACTCCCCGGTCGACGAGGCCATCAGCGCGCTGGCGGCGGTCGATGCCCCCCAACGCACCCTGATGACCCTGGGCTTCATCGCCTACGGCGCCTACCTCCTCGCCGCCGTCGGGGTCCTGCGCCGGTCGTCGATCGGTCGGTGCTGGCCGGCCGTGGCCGTGAACGCGCTGGCCACCTGGGCGGTGGCGGCGCTGCCCCTCGACCGATCGGCCGGCATCGACACCGCGCACGGCGCGGCCGCAGTGGTGGGGTACGCCTCGCTGGCGGCGGCACCGGCCCTGGCGGTCGGACCGCTGGCCCGTTCTGGTCGGCGCGTCGCTGCCGGGGCGTCGGCGGTGGCCGCCGTCGCCATCGCCGGCTGCCTTGCTCTCACCGCGGTGGTGGACGCCAACGGCCTGGCCCAGCGACTCGGGCTCGGCTTCGGCGACCTCTGGCTGGCGTCGGTGGGGGTGGCCCTCGCCGGCGGGCACCTGGTGCGCGACGGCGCCCCCGCCCCCGCGCCGGCCGAGCGCCGGTCCGGCACGCCCTAGCGCGCCAGCGGCTTGTACTTGATGCGGTGGGGCTGGTCGGCCTCGGCGCCGAGCTCCTTCTTGCGGAAGGCCTCGTACTCGGTGAAGTTGCCCTCGAACCAGCGCACCTGTGAGTCGCCCTCGAAGGCGAGCACGTGGGTGGCCACCCGGTCGAGGAACCAGCGGTCGTGGCTGATGATCACCGCGCAGCCGGGGAACGACTCGAGGCCGCCCTCGAGCGCCCGCAGGGTGTCGACGTCGAGGTCGTTGGTGGGCTCGTCGAGCAGCAGCACGTTGC
>CAZIVZ010000608.1:0-1875 GCA_964542495.1 uncultured Aquihabitans sp. | reverse complement strand
GTGGTGAAGGGCGAGGTCGACCCCGACCGCTACTCGGTGTTCAAGCCCCTGCTCGCCGACCCCGCCCTGGCGCCGATCGTCAGCCGCGCCATCGGCCGCAAGGAGACCAAGATCGTCTACGCCGCCGATGGTGGCGGCAGCACCGACACCGTGCCGTGCTCGTCACGCGAGCGCCACGCCCGCGTGCTCGACGACGCCGACATCGTGGCCCTCGCCCGCTGGGCCGTCCTGATCGAGGACCACTACGGCCGGCCCATGGACATCGAGTGGGCCAAGGACGGCGACACCGGCGAGCTGTTCATCGTGCAGGCCCGTCCCGAGACGGTCCAGGCCCAGCGGGGCGGGGCCTCGATGGTGCACTACACGGTGACCGAGAAGGGTTCGATCCTGGTGGAGGGGCTGTCGGTGGGCGACGCGGTGGCCTCGGGCCCCGTGTGCGCGCTGGCATCGGCGGCCGAGGGCGACCGCTTCCCCGAGGGCGGCGTCCTGGTGGCCGAGCTCACCGACCCCGACTGGATGCCGGTGATGCGCAAGGCGGCGGCGATCATCACCGACCGCGGTGGGCGCACCTCCCACGCCGCCATCGTGTCGCGCGAGCTCGGCGTGCCCGCCGTGCTCGGCACCGAGCACGCCACCAAGGTGCTCACCGACGGGCAGGTGGTCACCGTCTCGTGCGCCGAGGGCGACGTGGGCTTCGTCTACGACGGCGCAGCCACCGTGCAGCGAGACGAGGTGGAGCTGGGCGACCTGCCGGCCACCCGCACCAAGGTCATGCTCAACCTGGCCAACCCTGCCGCGGCTCTCCAGTGGTGGCGCCTCCCGGCCGACGGCATCGGCCTGGCCCGCATGGAGTTCGTGATCACCGAGCACATCCGCGTGCACCCGATGGCGCTGGCCCACCCCGAGCGGGTGACCGACCCGACCGTGCGCCGCTCCATCGCCCTGCTCACGCGCGACCACGACTCGCCTTCGGAGTACTTCGTGGACCGCCTGGCCTCGGGCGTGGCGTCGCTGTGCGCGGCGTACCACCCCCGCCCCACGATCCTGCGCCTGTCGGACTTCAAGACCAACGAGTACGCCAAGCTCCTGGGCGGCACCCCGTTCGAGCCCGACGAGGAGAACCCCATGCTCGGCTGGCGCGGCGCCTCGCGCTACTACCACCCCGGGTACCGGGACGGCTTCGCCCTGGAGTGCCGGGCCATCCGCCGGGTCCGCCAGGAGATGGGGTTCACCAACCTGGTGGTGATGGTGCCGTTCTGCCGGACGCCCCACGAGGCCGACCAGGTCCTGGCGGTGATGGCCGAGGAGGGCCTGGTGCGCGGCGAGGACGGGCTCCAGGTGTACGTGATGGCCGAGATCCCGTCGAACATCATCCTGGCGGAGGCCTTCGCCGAGCGCTTCGACGGCTTCTCGATCGGGTCCAACGACCTCACCCAGCTCACGCTCGGCGTGGACCGGGACTCGGAGATCCTGGCCTCGTCGTTCGGCGCCGACGACCCCGCCGTGCTGTGGTTGATCCGGGACCTGATCAGCCGGGCCCACGCCGTGGACGGCCACGTCGGCTTCTGCGGCCAGGCCCCCTCCAACGACCCCGCCTACGCCCGCCTGCTGGTGGAGGCCGGCATCGACAGCGTGTCGGTCACCCCCGACTCCTTCGTGGCCGTCAAGACCCAGATCGCCGCCGCCGAAGCCGCGTCGGGCTGACGGCGGGGCGCGTTGGCCAGGTCACACGCTCCAGGTTCCGGGTAGAGATCTGGCTCGATGGCAGCCAGATCTGTACCCAGAACCACGGCGGCGGTGGGTCAGCGACCCCAGAAGGTGATGGTCCACTCGCAGTCGGTGTACTTGACCTCGAGGTAGGCAGGACCGCCGAGG
>CAZIVZ010000607.1:0-1879 GCA_964542495.1 uncultured Aquihabitans sp. | reverse complement strand
TCAACAAGGCCATCGCCAGCTTCGTGCGCCTGCGCTGGATCGAGCAGCAGGACCGTCGCTACCGCATCACCAACCGCGGCGAGCTCGAGAACCGCGCCCGCTGAGGCCGCGGCCCGGAACGGGCCGGTGCGGCGGCTAGTAGCGGTCCAAGATGGCGGCCTCGGCCAGGCGGCCCAGGCCGTCCTTGATGGCCAGGGCCCGGTGGGCCCCCACCCCCTCGACGTCGTCGAGGTCGTCGATGGTGGCGCGCATGATCCGCTGGAGGCTGCCGAAGTGGGTGACGATGTTCTCGATGATCTGCTCGGGTAGCCGGGGGATCCGCGACAGCAGCCGGTAGCCCCGGGGCGACACGGCGGCGTCGAGCGCCGCGGTGGGCAGGTGCAGGGCGTGCACGAGCTCCGCGGGATCGATGAGGTCTTCGGTGCTGAGCGCTGACAGCGAGTCGAGCACCGTGTCGAGGGGCACCGCCTTGTCGTCGCCGCGGTAGTCGCGCACGATGTGGCGGCGGTCGTGCTCCACGCCGCCCATGAGCTCCACGAGCTGGAGGCGCACCATCCGGCCCTCCTCGCCCAGCTCGATGATGTAGCGCTCGATCTCGTCGGCGATGCGCTCCACGCCCTCGATGCGCTGGAGCACGTTGACCACGTCTCGGATGGTGACGAGGTCCTCGACCTCCAGGGTGGACAGCGAGGCGGCGTCGGTGTCGAGCCGGGTGCGATACCGCTCGAGGGTGGACAGGGCCTGGTTGGCTCGATCGACCACCCGGGGGATGGGCTCGATCTCGTGCTTGTCGTCGCCGACGTAGACCGAGATGGTGCTCATGCGCTGGGAGACCGCCACCACCGGCACCCGCAGCGACCGGGCCACCCGCTCGGCGGTGCGGTGCCGGGTGCCGGTCTCGGAGGTGACCACGGTGGAGTCGGGCACGAGGTGCACGTTGGCACGGGCGATCCGGCTGCCGTCGGGCGCCAAGATGATGGCGCCGTCCATCTTGGCCAGCTCCGAGAGGCGCTGGGGGCTGAACGCCGCATCGAGCAGGAACCCGCCCGAGCAGATGTTGAGCACCGCCGGTCCGTCGCCCACCACCAGCAGGCCACCCATGCCGGCTTGGAGGATGCGGTCGACGCCGTCACGCAGCAACCGACCGGGTGCCACCTGCGCCAATGCGGCACGGAGCTCGGGGCTGTAGCGGGCGGCCATCGGCCGAGGATACCGGGGCCGTCGATCGCCAGACCGGATCCATTGCGGCTCGGTGGAGCTGCTCTGGGACTGACCCGCCGGGATCAGGACCGGTTGCGGCGGATCGGGATCGGCGGCGCGTCGATCAGGTCGAGGCGGACCACGGCGTCGAGCAGGGTGCCGACCCGGATGGCCCGGATCCCTTCGGGCGGCTCGGGGGCCGAGAACGGGAGGACGACCTGCTTGAACCCGAGCCGGGCCGCCTCGGCGAGGCGCCGCGGCGTGTGGGCCACCTGCCGGAGCTCGCCGCCGAGGCCCACCTCGCCGGCGGCCACCAGGTCGTCGGGCAGGGCCCGGCCGGTGATCGACGACACGATGGCGAGCCCGAGTGCGAGGTCGATCCCCGGTTCCACCACCTTCACGCCCCCCACCGCCAGGGCGTACACGTCGATGTTGGCGGTGATCACGCCGACCCGCTGCTGGAGCACGGCGAGCAGGAGGCCCAGGCGGCCGTTGTCGATGCCGGTGGCCGACCGGCGCGGCGACGGCAGCGGCGAGGTGGACACCAGGACCTGGAGCTCCACCAGCAGCGGACGGTTGCCCTCGATGGTGGGCACCACCACCGACCCGGCGATGCCGGCTCGGCGGTCGGCCAGGAACATCCCGCTCGGGTCGGGCACGCCGGCGAGCCCCTTGTCGG
>CAZIVZ010000606.1:0-1893 GCA_964542495.1 uncultured Aquihabitans sp. | reverse complement strand
CCGACGTGGTCGCCCTCTTCGACGTGGTGGTGGAGTCGAGCGTGGTGGGGCTGCGCAAGCCCGACGTGGCGTTCTACGAGCTGGCCTGCGAGCGCCTCGGCATCGAGCCCCACGAAGCGGTGTTCCTCGACGACCTCGGCGTGAACCTCAAGCCGGCACGGGCCATGGGCATGACCACCATCAAGGTGACCGACCCGGCGATGGCCCTCACCGAGCTCGAGGCCGTGGTGGGGTTCCCGCTGCGCTGACCGAGGGGCTACTTGTACCCGGGCGCGATGTGTTCGAGCCACCACTGCGGCGCGGTGGCCATGAGCGCGGAGAAGTCGAGGTAGTCCCACCACCGCGTGACCTTGCCGTCTCGCACCTCCTGCACCGAGGTGAACGGCAGGCGGATGGACACGCCCTCCTCCCAGGTCCAGGTCTCGGCGTGCTCGGTGATCACGTGTCGCCCGCTGGCCACGATCGGACCGTCGTGGAGCTCGTAGGCGAGAAGCGGCTCGAGGCCGAGCCGCAGCCGGGCTTCGGTCTCGGCCGGGCCGAAGGCGCCGGGGTCGACCTCCATGATCGGCACGTCGACGTAGTGCCCCTCGGGCGCCATGAGCGCCCCCACCGCGGCGAAGTCCCGTCGGCCGAGCGCGGCCCAGAACGATTCGACCACGGCGACGTTGGCGGCGACCTCGTCGGCGGATGCGCTGCTGTCGTACACGGGTGCTCCCCTACTTCGCGTCGGCCCAGCTGCGGCCGAAGGACAGGTTGACCTCGAGCGGCACGCGCAGGTCGGCGGCGTGGCCCATGACGTCTCGCGTGATCGCCTCGACCTCGCGGTGCTCCGCTGGTGGGACCTCGAGGATGACCTCGTCGTGCACCTGCAACACGATGCGGCTCTGCGCCTCGCGCTCCTCGAGTGCCTGGTCGAGCCGGATCAGGGCCACCTTGAAGATGTCGGCCGCCAGGCCCTGGATGCCGGCGTTCATGGCTTGGCGCTCGCCCGCCTGCTTGATCTGGCGGTTGCTCGACGACAGCTCGGGGATCGGACGGCGGCGACCGAACAGCGTCTCGGTGTAGCCGCGCTCGCGCGCCTCGGCCACGGTGCGCTCCATGTAGGCCTTCACCGCGGGGAACGCGGTGAAGTACGCGTCGAGGATCTCGGCCGCCTCCGAGCGCTCGATGTTGAGGCGCTGGGCCAGGCCGTAGGCCTCCATGCCGTAGGCCAGGCCGTAGGAGACCATCTTCGACTTGGCCCGCTGGGCTCCGGTGACCTCCTCGGGGGGCACGTGGAAGATGCGTGACGCGGTGGCCGTGTGGATGTCGTCGCCCGCCTCGAACGCACCGATCAGCCCGGGGTCCTCGGCCAGATGGGCGATGCAGCGCAGCTCGATCTGGTTGTAGTCGGCCACCAGCAGGTCGAACCCTTCGGCGGGCACGAACGCCTTGCGGAACTCCTTGCCCATCTCGGAGCGCACCGGGATGTTGTGGAGGTTGGGGGCGTCGGAGGACAGTCGGCCGGTGCGGGCCACCGTCTGGTTGAACGTGGCGTGGATCCGTCCGTCGGACGCCACCTCGGCCAGCAGCGCCTCGCCGTAGGTGGATCGGAGCTTCTCCACCTCGCGGTAGCGCAGGAGGTGGTCGATGATCGGGTGCTGGCCCGAGAGCTTCTCGAGGGACTGCGCGTCGGTGGAGGCGCCGGTCTTGGTCTTCTTCGAGGGCGTCAGGCCGAGCTTCTCGAACAGGATGCGGCGCAGCTGCGGGGTGGAGTTCACGTTGAACTCCTCGCCGGCGTCGTCCTGGATGGCGGCGGCGAGCTCCTTCGCCTCGCCCCCGAGGCGGTCGGCCAACGCCTGGAGCTCGGCACGGTCGACGCCCACGCCCAGGTGCTCCATGCGGGCGAGCACC
>CAZIVZ010000605.1:0-1894 GCA_964542495.1 uncultured Aquihabitans sp. | reverse complement strand
CCTCGAGGTAGGCACGACCGCCGAGGTCGTGGCCGTAGAGCGTCCTGGCCACGCGGGGCTTCGGGATGTCGTTGGCCAGCAGCTCGTAGTCGTCGCCGATGTGGAGCTCGACCACGAAGTTGTCGCTGCCGCCGTACGAGCTCGAGCAGTCGGCCGTGTAGGAGACCACCCACTCCGACGGCAGGTTGAAGTAGTCGCTGGTGAAGGTGCCAACGCCCGACTTGGAGTAGAGCACCGGTGCGGTCACGTTCAGGTAGAACTTGTTGCTCAGCGTGGTGCCGCTGCGCGAGCGCATGCGGAACGTGTAGATGCCCCGGTCCTTGGGCTTGAGCTTGGCCCGGAAGGTGCCGTCGGGGTGGACGTTCACGCCGGTGATGTCGTACCAGCGAGACCCGTTCCACCGCTGCACGAACACGATCTTCTGACCCGGGTCGGTGCGGCCGCTGGCGTAGGCCCACTGGCCCTGGGGCACCTTGGTGACCTCCATCCGCACGCTGATGCCGGCCGCCTCGGCCGGCGCTCCCGCCAGGGCCAGGCCCGCCACCACCACCGCCAGGGCCACGATCAACCGTCGAACACGTCGCATGGGAGCTCCTTCTCGCATCGAGCACGGCGCCCCGCTGGCGCCTGGGTGCCCGGTACGAGGCGAGCGTGACCCGGTTGGCCCGCGGTGGTCAGGCCGCCGCGCCAGGGATGTCGAGCTCCCCCGAACTCCAGGAACCGTGGCAAGACCCATGGCGTCTGCCGTAGCACGACGAGGTCCACGCAGTTGCAGCCCTGCCCGGCTTCACGTTGAGCGACCGTCCCCTCGATCCCGCCCTGCCACACCGCCGACGCTTGTTCACCGTCGACCCTGGCCGCGAGGAGGGTACGCCAGGGTCGTGACCGGCGCCCCGGCGCGGGCGGGGGCAGGCGCGCGACGCTGGGGGCATGGGCGAAGTCGGCGAGCGGTTCCGGACGGTGGCGGCGGGGTTCACGGCCCGGGTGGAGGGCGTGCCGGAGGGCGGGTGGGAGCGGCCGACGCCCTGCGAGGGCTGGGTGGCGCGCGACGTGGTGCGGCACCTGGTCGCGTGGGTGCCCGGGTTCTTCGGGGAGCGCTACGGGCTGGACCTGGCCGGGATTCCCTCGGTCGACGACGACCCGGCGGCGGCGTGGGCCGCGCTGCGAGACGCGTTGCAGGCCGCGCTCGACGACCCGGCGGTCGACCCCGATCTGGAGCAGATGTTCGCCATGATCGCCCTGAGCGATGTCCTGATCCACACGTGGGACCTGGCCCGGGCCACCGGCCAGGTCGAGGCGCTCGAGCCCGGCGAAGTCGCCCGGATGGTGGCCGGCATGGAGGAGGCCGACGCAGCCATGCGGGCCAGCGAGCACTTCGGGCCACGGGTGCCGGTGGCCCCCGACGCCGACCCCCAGACCTGTCTGATCGCCTTCATGGGCCGCCAGCCGTAGGCCCAACGCCTCTACCGGTCTGACCCCCCTCACGAATAGGTTGAGATCGTGGAACCCCTCGAAAAGCGGTCCGTCAAGATCCATGGCCACGAGGTCATGTACCGGATGGGTGGCCCGGCGCCGTCGGAGGGCGCACCGGTCCTCCTGTTGATCCACGGCATGGCGGGGAGCTCCGGCACCTGGCGGGCCGTCGCCCCGTCGCTCACCAAGCGCTACACCGTGATCGCACCGGACCTGCTCGGCCACGGCGCGTCCGACAAGCCGCGCCACGACTACTCCCTCGGGGCCTTCGCCAGCGGCCTGCGAGACCTCATGGTGGCGCTCAAGGTGGAGCGGGCCACCGTGGTGGGCCAGTCGCTCGGCGGCGGGATCGCCATGCAGTTCGCGTACCAGCACCCCGAGCGCATCGAGCGGCTCGTGCTGGTGTGCAGCGGCGGGCTCG
>CAZIVZ010000604.1:0-1900 GCA_964542495.1 uncultured Aquihabitans sp. | reverse complement strand
CCGTGCGCGCCACCCGCGCCGGCGGAGCGGCGAGCGCCGCGCTGGACCCCGGCGGTGCGCTCACGGTCGGCCCCCGCAGCGCCGGAGCCGTGCCCGGCCCGGCCTGCTACGGCCACGGGGGAGCGGAGCCCACCGTCACCGACGCCAACCTGGTGGCCGGTCGCCTGCCGCACGGAGCAGCCCTGCCGGGCATCGGCGTGCTCGACGCGACCGCGGCCGCCACCGCGCTGGAGCGGGCCGGCGTGACCGCCGACGGCGTGCTGCGCGTGGTGGACGCGGCCATGGAGGAGGCGGTACGCGCCGTCACCGTGGCCCGAGGGGTCGACCCGGCGGACCTCGCGCTGGTGGCCTTCGGTGGCGCCGGTCCCCTCCATGCCTGCGCGATCGCCGACGCCCTGGGCATGGCGGCGGTGGTGGTGCCGGCGCGCGCCGGCGTGCTGTCGGCGGTGGGGTGCCTTACCGCGCCGCGCCAGCACGACGTGGTGCGGACCTGGCACGGAGGCGTCGACCACACCGGCCTGGCCGATGCGCTCGCGGAGCTCGGACGGCTGGCCGCCGAGGCCGTGCCCGGCGCCGAGGTCACCACCGCCGTCGAGTGCCGCTACCAGGGCCAGAGCCACGAGCTGCGGGTGCCCGCGGTGGCCGACTTCGCCGCCGAGCACCGGCGTCGCAACGGCTACGACCGGCCCGACACCCCGGTGGAGGTCGTGGCCCTGCGCGCCACCGCTCGCCGGGCGGCGCCGCTGGTCCCGAGCGACCTGCCCGTCACCGAGCGGGCGGCGGTGGCGGGTCCCGCGGTGGTGGCCGAGCCCGACTGCACCATCTGGGTCGCCGACGGCTGGCGCGCCGAACCGCACCCGGCCAGCGGTGCGCTGGTGCTCACCCGGGTGTCCGGGTCGTGACCGCCCCGCTCGATGCCGCCGACCTGGCCGTGCTCATGGCCCGCCTGGGCGGCGTGGCCCACGAGATGGGCGAGGTGCTCCGTCGGGGTGCCTTCAGCGCCAACATCAAGGAGCGAGCCGACTGCTCCGCCGCGCTGTTCACCGCCGACGGCACCCTGCTCGTGCAGGCCGAGCACATCCCCGTCCACCTCGGTTCGATGCCCGCCTCGGTGGCGGCGGCCATCGCCGCCCTCGGCGACACCGTGGAGCCCGGTGTGCAGGTGGTGCTCAACGACCCCTTCGCCGGCGGGACCCACCTCAACGACATCACCCTGGTGGCCCCGGTGTTCGCCGGCGCGCCGGAGCGCCTGGTGGGGTGGGTGGCCAACCGGGCCCACCACGCCGACCTCGGCGGTGCCGCACCCGGTTCGCTCCCGGCCGACGCCACCGAGATCCAGCAGGAGGGGCTGCGGATCCCGCCGGTGCTGCTCACGCCCGAGGTGTCCGCCATCATCGCCGCGTCGTCTCGCACCCCTGAGGAGCGGGCGGGTGACCTCGACGCCCAGGTCGGCGCCAACCGGCTCGGTGTCGAGCGCTTCGCGGCGCTGGCCCACCACCCGCTGCACGAGGTGGTCGCCTACGGCGAGCGGCGGATGCGCGCGGATCTGGCCCAGCTCCCCGACGGCACGTGGACGTTCCGCGACGTGCTCGACAGCTTCGGCCCGCGTCCCGATCAGCAGGTGCCCACCACGATCCGCCTGGCCCTCACGGTCGCCGGGGACACCGTCACCTTCGACTTCACCGGCACCGACCCCCAGCGCCGGGGGAACGTGAACGCGGTGGAGGCGGTCACCGTGAGCGCGGTGGCGTGGGCGCTGCGGTCCGTGCTGGACCCCACGATCCCGGCCAACGGCGGTGCCCTCGCCCCGGTGCGGGTGGTGGCTCCGCCGGGATCGGTGGTGGCGGCGGCTGCTCCCGCCGCGGTGGGTGCCGGCAACGTCGAGGTGAGCCAGCGGGTG
>CAZIVZ010000603.1:0-1903 GCA_964542495.1 uncultured Aquihabitans sp. | reverse complement strand
AGCTCGGTGACGGTGATCTTCTCGAGGCTCACGCCCAGGTCGTCGAGCACCTCGCGGAAGAGGTCGTGGGTCATGGGGCGCGGCGTGACCACCTCCTCGAGGGCGAAGGCGATGGCGGTGGCCTCCGGGGCGCCGATGAAGATGGGCAGCACGCGACGGGCGCCGCCGACCTCGCGAAGCAGGGCGATGGGGGAACTGCTGGGCATCTCGACCCGCACCCCGACGAGCTCCATCTCGATCACCACGAGCGTGATGCTACCGCCCCTCCGGTCCGGTGGGCCCGGCGCCGTAGAGCGCGGACAGGTGGCGATCCGGGTCGTCGGACACGGCCGCGGCATCGACGCCCCAGAGCCCCGGCACGTTCCGGTACCGGCCGCGGTGGTCGAGGCCGTAACCGATGAGGAAGCGGTCCGGTGCCTCGACGGCGACGTAGTCCGGGACGAGCGGGAGGAGTCGCCGGGCCGCCTTGTCGGCGAGCGTGGCCACCCGCACCGAGGCCGGGCCCGCGCCGCGCAGGTGCCGGAGCAGGAAGTCTGCGGTGAGCCCGGTGTCCACGACACCGGTGACGATCACCACCGGTCGGTCCATGATCGACTGGTCGAGGTCTTTGACCACGCGGGTGCGGCCCGAGACGCCGTCGTAGGGGGTCACGGCCACGAAGTCGACCAGTGTCGGCACCGTGACGTGGCGGGCGAGGTCGGCCAGGAACACGACCGAGCCCTTGAGGACGCCGACGAGCGTGACGCCGTCGGGGTGGTCGGCAGAGATCTCACGGGCCACCCGGGCGACCTCGACCGAGAGGCGCGATGGGTCGGCCACCAGCTCGAGGTCCGACCGGGCCACGGTCGGCTCAGGCGCGGTCGAGGTGGTGGCGCAGGTTGGCCCGGAGCAGGGCGGCGCGCAGGTCGTGGCCGAGGTCGGCCAGCTCCTCCACCAGCTCCACGGCGTGACGCCGGGCCTCGGGGTTGCGCTGCTTCAGCAGGGGCATGGCGACCTGCTCGAGGAACCCGGCCTCGCGCTCGGCTGACACCTTGAACATGCGCAGGTGGCGTGCCCCGATGCCGTGGCCGATGAAGCTGGCGCAGGTGGTGGCGATGGCCACCGCGTCGCCGTCGTAGACGGTGTCGTTGCCGAAGACCCGGCCGGCGACGAGCCCGAAGCGCTCGAGGTCGCGCAGGGATTCGGTGGAGATGCCGGCGGCCTCGCACAGCTCGGCACCGGTGCAGCTGGACTCGGGGTCGGCGCCGGAGGGGCGCAGCGTGCCGCGGCCTGATGGGCTCATGGAGAGGTCGGATCCTTCGCTGCGGGCAGTGCGGCTGGCGGCGACGTCGGCCATCCAGATGGGCTGAGGGGCCTCGCCGGCGACCATGGACGCCCGCACGGTGGCGGGACGGGGCTCGGGGGCCGAGACGCCCGCAGGCGCGGGGTCGACCGCTTCGGCGGGATCAGAGGGGTCGGCGGGGTCAGCGGACGGGGTAGCCGCGGCCACCTCGGCCCCGGCGTCATCGGCGGGCACGCCGTCGGCCGACTCCAGCCGGTCCTTGATCACCTTCAGGGGCAGGAAGTTCTCGCGCTGCTGCACGAGGATCCAGCGGAGCCGGTCGATGTCGGCCGCGTAGAACTTGCGGTAGCCCGACGGGGTGCGTTCCGGGTCGATCAGGCCCTGGCTCTCCAGGAAGCGGATCTTGGAGATCGTGACGTCGGGGAACTCCTCCTGGAGCAGCCCGAGGACCTCGCCGATCGACAGGTGCGCCCGATCGCTCATCGTGGCGACCGCTCGCCGGCGGCCGGTGCGCGCCCCATCAGTCGCCGGTGCCCATGAAGAACACCAGCTTGTACTTGCCGATCTGCAGCTCGTCGCCGTTGGCGAGCTTCACCGGCGCAGTGATGCGCTCGCGGTTGA
>CAZIVZ010000602.1:0-1906 GCA_964542495.1 uncultured Aquihabitans sp. | reverse complement strand
TGCTCACCATCCCGCTCATGACCTCGGTGTCCGAGGACGCTCTGCGGGCCGTGCCGCTGGCCCTGCGGGAGGCGTCCTACGGGCTCGGCGCCAAGAAGGTCACCACCGTGGTCCGGGTGGTCATCCCCGCCGCTGTGAGCGGCCTGGTGGCCGGCCTGATCCTGTCGATCTCCCGGGCGATCGGCGAGACCATGGTGGTGTTCCTCGCTGCCGGCGGCACCGGTGCCCGGCCCGGCTCCCCGCTCGACGGCGGCACGACCATCACCGCGGCCATGGCCTCGGTGGCGAGCGGCACCGACAACGTGGTCGGCGCCGGCAACACCTTCCAGAGCATCTTCTTCCTGGGACTGGTGCTGTTCCTGATCACCCTGTCGCTCAACGTGGTGGCCGACCGCTTCGTGCGGCGCGTCCGCCAGAAGTACTGAGGCTCCGAGATGGCTGTCACCGCACCCGACATCACCGCCGAGGTCGTCCGGGCCAAGATCCAGGGCGAGAAGGCCGACGTGGCCGGCGCCACCTTCAAGTACCTGTTGGTCGCCTGTCTCGGCTTCGTGCTCCTGGCCCTGGTGGCCCTGATCACCAGCGTCTCCGGTGAGGGCCTCCAGGTCTTCGTCGACCGGGGGATCGCCGACTTCATCCAGCGGCCCTTCTCCATCCGGCCCGAGAAGGCGGGCGTGTACCAGGGCATCGTGGGCACGGTCACCTGCGCGGTCATCGTGGCCCTGGTGGCCTTCCCGCTGGGGCTGGCCTCGGCGATCTACCTCGAGGAGTACTCGTCGGGGGGGTGGTTCACCCGGGTGGTCGACCTGGTCATCCGCAACCTGGCCGGCGTCCCGGCGGTGGTCTACGGCTTGCTCGGCTACGCCATCTTCGTGAGCGGCCCGTTCGAGGCGGTCACGGGCGGGTCGAGCGTGCTGTCGGCCGGGCTGACGTTGTCCATCCTGGTGTTGCCGATCGTGGTGATCACCTCGGCCGAGGCCATCCGGGCCGTGCCCGACTCGCTGCGCGAGGGCGGCTTCGGCGTGGGTGCCACCCGCTGGGAGGTCACCCGGTCACTGGTGCTGCCCAACGCCCTGCCGGGCGTGCTCACCGGCACCATCCTGGGGCTGGCCCGGGCCCTCGGCGAGGCGGCGCCGCTCATCTTGGTGGGCGCGGCCACCAGCGGCTTCTCCGGCGGTGAGCCGGGCGACCTCACCGGACGGTTCACCGCGTTGCCCAACCTCATCTCCACCTGGTCCAAGCTCCCGCCCCGGAACTGGACCGGCAACACCCAGGCCGCGATCCTCGTGACCCTCGTGCTCGTGCTGGGGATCAACACGATCGGCATCGTCGTCCGCAACCGGTTCGAGAAGAAGAAGGCATGACCACCAGCGATCCCCTCACCATCCAGAAGGCTGCCGTGAACCTCGAGATCGAGCCCCCCGACGCAACGGCTCCACCCGCCCGGCCCACCGTGTTCCGCACCCAGGACCTCGCCGTCTACTACGGCGAGTTCCGGGCCGTGCGAGACGTGAACCTGTCGGTGCACCAGAGCGAGATCACCGCGTTCATCGGCCCGTCGGGTTGCGGAAAGAGCACGGTGCTGCGCTGCTTCAACCGCATGAACGACCTGATCGAGACGGCGCGGGTGGAAGGCAGCGTCGACTTCCACGGGATCGACCTCTACGACAAGGCCGTGAACCCGGTCGAGGTCCGCCGCCGCATCGGCATGGTGTTCCAGAAGCCCAACCCGTTCCCCAAGTCGATCTACGAGAACGTGGCCTACGGGCCCCGCCTGGCCGGCCTGGCCAAGAAGGGGCCGGCCATGGACGAGATCGTGGAGACGTCGCTCAAGAAGGCGGCGCTGTGGGACGCGGTCAAGGACCGGCTCAAGAAGACGGCGGTCGGCATCTCCGGTGTGAGGAAG
>CAZIVZ010000601.1:0-1908 GCA_964542495.1 uncultured Aquihabitans sp. | reverse complement strand
CCTCGACCCGCTGTTCCTCCAGATCAAGGAGGCCGGCGCGTCGGTGTTCGAGCCCTGGGCGGCGCCGTCCACGTGGTCGTCGGCGGGCCAGCGGGTGGTCGAGGGCCAGCGCCTCCTCCAGGCGGCGGGCGACCTCTTCCTCGGCTGGGGCTCCGCCGGCGGGCGCGACTACTACCTCCGCCAGCTGCGTGACATGAAGGGCGGGGCCGATCTCACCCGCATGGTGCCGGCGGGCCTGCCCCGCTACGCCGGGCTGTGCGCCGTGGCCCTGGCCAACGCCCACGGGCGAAGCCAGCAACCCGCCCTGATCAGCGGGTACCTCGGCGCCGGGGAGCGGGCCGACGAGGCCGTGGCCCGGTTCGCCGTGTCCTACGCCGACCAGACGGAGCGCGACCACGCCGCGCTCGCCGACGCGGTGCGCGCCGGCCGCATCGAGGCCACCCTGGGGGTATGAGCGGCCGAGTGGGCTACGGCGTGACGATCGGGAACATCATCGTGAAGGTGTCGAGCACGTGGAGGAGGTCCTCCAGCGCGGCCCGGTCGCCCGACACGGCGAGGTTCCCCGTCGCTTCCGCCTCGGCCAGGGTCTGGGCCCCGAACACCAGCGCCGCCAAGGCCTCGTGGGTGGCGGTGACCGCGATCGGCGCGTCCACGTCGCCCGACACCCGCCCGGCGTGCACCGCGCCCCGCTCCACGCCCACCAGCCACCGCTCGTGGCGATCGGTCACCGTGAGGTCGATCGACCACGAGCGGGCGGCCGCGGCCAGCCCGTCGAGGCGGACCCCCAGGAAGTCGACGAGCTGCTCGGTGGTCATGGCGGCCACCGTGTCCCGGCTCGCCGCGATGGCCCCGAGACCCGCGGGGTGGCCGTGGCGCAGCTCCTGGGCGCCGGTCAGGTAGAAGTCGCGCCAGGGGCCGGACTCGGCCTGGTAGCCCATCTGCTCCAGGGCGTCGGCCTGGAGCAGCTTGGCCTCGGCGTTGCCGGGCTCGGCGAACACCACGTGGTTGACCACCTCGGCCACCCAGCGGTAGTCGCCCGCCTCGAAGCTCTCCCGGGCCTTGGCCAGCACGGCGTCGGCCCCGCCCATGAACTCGACGTAGCGCTCGGCGGCCGCCACCGGCGGGTGCGGGTGCAGGTGCGCCGGGTTGGCGTCGAACCAGCCGAGGTAGCGCTGGTAGACCGCCTTGGCGTTGTGGTTGACGGTGCCGTAGTAGCCGCGGCTGGCCGGCTCCGCCTCGAGCTCGGGCGGCATGCGCAGCTCCTCGGCGATCTCCAGCGACGTGAGGCCGTGGTTGGCGAGCCGCAGCGTCTGGTCGTGGAGGAAGCGGTAGGTGTCGCGCTGGCGCGCCAGGTGGGCCACCACGTCGTCGCGGCCCCACGTGGGCCAGTGGTGGCTGGCGAAGAGCACGTCGGTCACCTCCCCGTACAGCTCGATCGCCTCGTGCAGGTGCTTGCTCCACGACAGGGCGTCGCGGACCTGGGCCCCGCGGGGCGTGTACAGGTTGTGCATCGTGCAGGTGCAGTTCTCGGCCAGGCACGTCACCCGGTGGTCGGGGAAGTGGAAGTTCATCTCCGCCGGGGCCTCGGTGTCGGGGGTGACCTGGAAGGCGATGCGCACCCCGTCGACCACCAGCTCGGTGCCGGTGACCTCGATCTCCTCGGTGGGGGCGATCAGCCCCTGGTTGGCAAGCAGCGGGATCCCCTTGCCCAGGCCGGCGTCGACGTGGCCACGGGGGCCCTTGGGCAGCAGCGGCCCGTACATGTAGGTGGCGCGGCGGGCCATCACGTTGCCGGCCACCACGTTCTCGCTGACCGCGGCGGCGAGGAACCCCGCCGGCGCGATCACCCGGACCCGACCTGCGGCCACGTCGGCCTCGTCGACCACGCCGCGCACCCCGGCGAAGTGG
>CAZIVZ010000600.1:0-1909 GCA_964542495.1 uncultured Aquihabitans sp. | reverse complement strand
GGACGCCGGCCGCCTCGAGGGCGTCGGCGGTGCCGTCGGTGGCGGCCAGGGTGAAGCCCAGCTCCACGTAGCGGCGGGCGGCGCGCACGCCGGCGGGCTTGTCCCGGTCGGCCAGGGAGAAGAACACCCGACCCGACTCTGGAAGCCGGTCGCCGGCGGCCATCTGGCTCTTGGCGAACGCCAGCCCGAAGGAGCGGTCGAGGCCCATGACCTCGCCCGTGGAGCGCATCTCCGGGCCCAGCACCCGGTCGGCGTCGGGGAACCGGTTGAACGGCAGGACCGCCTCCTTGACCGCGACGTGGCCCTCGGTGTCGGGGTCGCGCAGGAGGCCCTCGATGCGCAGCTCGCGCAGCGTGGCCCCCACCATCACCCGGGTGGCCACCTTCACGAGCGGCACGCCGGTGGCCTTGGCCACGAACGGGACCGTGCGGCTGGCCCGTGGGTTCGCCTCGATCACGAACACCTCGCCGTCGCGCACGGCGAACTGCACGTTGATGAGCCCCCGCACGTCGAGCGCCTCGGCGATGCGCCGCGTGTGGCCCTCGATGACGGCCACGGTCTCGGGCGAGAGGGAGTAGGGCGGGATGGCGCAGGCGGAGTCGCCGGAGTGGACCCCGGCCTCCTCGACGTGCTCCATCACCCCGCCGATCACCACCTCGCCGGTGCGGTCGCGGATGGCGTCGACGTCGACCTCGGTGGCGTCCTCGAGGAACCGGTCGACGAGCACCGGCCGCTCGGCCGGCAGGCCGCCCTCGCGGCCGAGCGAGCCGAAGCCCGCCAGCTGGGCCATGGCCCGCTCGAGCTGGGCGTCGTCGTAGACGATCTCCATCGCCCGGCCGCCGAGCACGTAGGAGGGCCGCACCAGCACCGGGTAGCCGATCTCGTCAGCGATGGCCTTGGCGGCCTGATAGGTGACCGCGGTCCCGCCGGGCGGTTGGAGGATGCCGAGGCGGGCACAGAGCTGGTTCCAGCCCTCGCGGTCCTCGGCGAGGTCGATGGAGGCGGGTGACGTGCCGAGCACGAGCTCGTGTGGGATGCGACCGGAGAGCTTGAGCGGGGTCTGACCGCCGAGCGAGACGATCACGCCGAGCAGCTCGCCACCCCCGCCGGACTGCTCGCCCTCGACGACGTTCATCACGTCCTCGTAGGTGAGGGGCTCGAAGTAGAGCCGGTCCGAGGTGTCGTAGTCGGTGGAGACGGTCTCCGGGTTGCAGTTGAGCATGATCGTCTCGAAGCCGGCGTCGCGCAGGGCGAAGCTGGCGTGGACGCAGCAGTAGTCGAACTCGATGCCCTGGCCGATGCGGTTGGGGCCCGATCCCAGGATCAGCACCTTGGGGCGGGTACCGGGGCGGACCTCGTCGTCGTCCTCGTAGGTGGAGTAGTGGTACGGCGTCTCGGCCTCGAACTCGGCGCCGCAGGTGTCGACGGTCTTGAACGTGACGCGCACCCCGGCCTCGAGGCGGGCGGCGCGCACCTCGGCCTCGGTCACGCCCCAGAGGTGGGCCAGCTGGGCGTCGCCGAACCCGAGCCGCTTGGCCCGGCGCCAGGCGGGTCGGGTCATGGCGGCGAAGCCGATCTCCTCGAGGGCGCGGCGCTCCTCGGTGATGAGGCTCATCTGGTCGAGGAACCAGGGGTCGACCTTGGTCTCGGCGTGGATCCGGTCGAGGTCGATGCCGCGCCAGATGGCCCGCTCGAGCTGGAAGGGCCGGTCCGGGGTGCCGATGGAGGCCGCCGCCACCAGCTCGTCGTCGCTGAGGTGGTCGTAGGCCACCTCGCCGGGATCGCCGTTCAGCCCGAGGCGGCCCTGCTAGAGGGAGCGGAGCGCATTCTGGAGCGACACGGGGAACTTGCGCCCGATGGCCATGGCGTCGCCCACCCAATGCCTCTGTGTGCCGAGCACCGGTTCCTG
>CAZIVZ010000599.1:0-1921 GCA_964542495.1 uncultured Aquihabitans sp. | reverse complement strand
CCTCTTCGGCGCCGCCGACCCCGAGTACCTCGGCGACTTCTCCGACCCCTACCAACTGGTCACGGGCACCATCAAGAGGTACGAGGCCTACTTCGACCAGCTCACCGCCGACCGCCGGGCGTACCCCACCGACGACCTGGCCACCGTGATCGCCAACGGCCAGGTGGACGGCGAGCCCCTCGGCGACGTCGAGCGGCTCTGGTACTACATCATCGTCGCCACCGCCGGTCACGACACCACGTCGTACGCGCTCTCGGGCGGGCTCGAGCAGCTGCTGCGCCACCCCGACCAGCTGCGCGCCGTGCAGGACGACCCCGCCCTCACCCACCAGGCCGCCGAGGAGATCATCCGCTGGACGAGCCCGGTGCGCAGCTTCTTCCGATGGGCCCAGGAGGACGTGGAGCTCGGCGGCACCACCATCCCCGCCGGCGACGTGGTGCTGACGTCGTACCCGTCGGCGAACCGGGACGACACGGTGTTCGCCGACCCCGACCGGTTCGACATCTTCCGCACCGACGCCGACAAGCTGCTCTCGTTCGGGCTGGGCATGCACTACTGCCTCGGCGCCCAGGTGGCCCGCCGGGAGGTCCGCACCATGCTGGCCAAGGTGCTGGCCCGGGTGGCCACCATCGAGCTCGACGGCGAGCCGGAGTGGTCCGGGGCGCACTTCGTCAGCGGCGTCAAGCACCTGCCCGTCCGCTACACCCTGCAGTAGCAGTCGGGCCGTCGGGCCGTCGGGCCGGCGGGCCGGCGGGCCAGAGCCGGCCGGGAGGTCAGCGGGCGCGGCGGCGGGTGCCCAGCACCAGCGCCCGTTGGTACAGCCCGGCGGGCAGGCGCGAGACCAGGTCGAACACCTTGGCGTCGGGGCCGATGAGCGCCCGGCGCCTGTTGCGCGCCACCGCGGCGAGGATCTGGCGCGCCGCCTCGTCGGGCGTGGTGCGGGCCAGCTTCTCGAACTCGCGGGCGTGGTCGCCCGAGAAGCCGGCGACGCTGTCGTCCATGCGGGCGTTGGCGGCGATGGCGGTCTTGATGCCACCGGGGTGGACGGTGGTGCTCGACACCCCGGCGCCCTCGATGTCGAGCTCGATCCGCAGCGCGTCGGTGAAGCCCCGCACACCGAACTTGGCCGCGTTGTAGGCCGACTGCGACGGGATGCTCACCAGGCCGAACACGCTCGAGATGTTGACCACGTGTCCCTCGCCCGCTGCCTTGAGGTGCGGCAGGAAGGCCTTGGTGCCGTGGACGACGCCCCAGAAGTTGATGCCCATGAGCCAGTCGAGGTCCTCGTAGGACATGCCCTCCACCGAGGCGCCCAGGGCCACGCCGGCGTTGTTGACGATCAGGTTGACCTTGCCGTGGTCGGCCACCACGTGGTCGGCCCAGGCGTGGACGGCGTCCCGGTCGGCCACGTCGACCAGCTCCGAGGTGACCTTCACCCCGAGGCCCTCGCATCGCCCCACGGTCTCGGCCAGCCCGGCCTCGTCGATGTCCGACAGCGCCAGGTGGCACCCCCGGCGGGCCAGCTCCTCGGCCAGCGCCCGCCCGATGCCCGACCCCGCCCCCGTGATGGCGGCCACTCGTCCCCTGAAGTCCTTCACGGGCCGAGACCGTACCGCCTTGGGGCCAGCATCGGCCCTGCGCCGCGAAGGCTCGTGCAGTCGAGCCGCACCGGTCGGCTCCGGTGCACGAGCCTCGAGCGTCGCGACCCACCAAAGCGACAGTTCTTGGGATCTGTCTTGCCGGGCTCCGACTTCGCTGCTACAACCCACCACAGGGTTCCAGGGGGCATCCGAGAAGCAGGAGCAGGCGCCGATGGCAGACCGCAGCGGTTCGAACTACGTCGTGATCTCGGCCGACTGCCACGGTGGCGGCAACATCCGCCACTACCGGCCCTACCTCGAGGCGCGCCACCACGACGCCT
>CAZIVZ010000598.1:0-1925 GCA_964542495.1 uncultured Aquihabitans sp. | reverse complement strand
ACGTGGCCAAGACCCCCGAGACCGTGGGGCTGATCGGCCGGGACTTCCTGGCCAAGGCCCGCCCCGAGCTGCGCGTGATCAACGTGTCGCGCGGCGGGATCGTCGACGAGGAGGCTCTGGCCGCCGCCATCGCCGAGGGTCGCATCGCCGGCGCCGCTCTCGACGTGTTCGCCACCGAGCCCACCACCGAGTCGCCCCTGTTCGAGCTCGACCAGGTGGTGGTGTCCCCCCACCTCGGCGCCAGCACCCGCGAGGCGCAGGACAAGGCCGGCGACACCATCGCGGAGCAGGTCGGCCTGGCCCTGGCCGGCGAGTTCGTGCCGTTCGCGGTCAACGTGGCCGCCGCCGAGGCGTCCGAGACCGTGCGGCCCTTCCTCGGTGTCGCCGAGCAGCTCGGTGCCCTGTTCGCCGGCCTGGCCGATGGGGTGCCCGACACCATCGACATCGAGTACCAGGGCGAGCTCGCCGGCTACGACACCCGCATCCTCACCCTGTCGGTCCTCAAGGGCGTGTTCGGCGCGGTGAGCGACGAACCGGTCTCCTACGTCAACGCCCCACAGCTCGCCGCCGAGCGCGGCACCCAGGTCAACGACACGTCGTCGTCGAGCACGGTCGACTGGGTGAACCTGGTGGCCATCTCGGGCGGCGCGCACCAGATCGCCGGCACCCTGGTGGGGCTGCGGGCCGAGCCCCGCCTCGTGCAGATCGAGGGCCACACCGTCGACGTGCCCCCGTCGGCCAACCTCCTGGTCATCCACAACGACGATCGCCCCGGAGTGATCGGCCGAGCGGGCACGATCCTCGGCGACGCCGGCGTCAACATCGCCGACATGGACGTGGGCCGCTCCACCGGCAAGGAGGGCGCCCTCATGGTGATCGCCACCACCGAGCCCGTCCCGGCGGACGTGGCCGACCAGCTCCGCGACGCCGACGGCATCGTCTCGGTGTCGGTCATCTCCCGCTCGTAGGAGGATCGCCGCCGGGGTGTGGGCTCGCCGTCGACGTCGCGCGCCTACGCTCCGGTCCGCACGCGACCGACGACAGCGGGAGACGACCGACATGGGCCTGATGGACAAGCTCAAGGGCGAACTGGTCGACATCATCGAGTGGATGGACGACTCCAGGTCCACCCTGGCCTGGCGGTTCCCGCGGTACCAGAACGAGATCAAGAACGGCGCCCAGCTGATCGTGCGCGAGGGCCAGGAGGCGGTGTTCGTCTACCGCGGCGCCCTCGCCGATCGCTTCGGGCCGGGCAACTACGAGCTCAAGACCGAGAACCTGCCGATCCTGTCCACGCTGCAGGGGTGGAAGTACGGCTTCGACAGCCCGTTTCGCAGTGAGGTCTACTTCATCAACACCCGGCCGGTCACCGATCTGCGCTGGGGCACCCCCAACCCGGTCACCGTCCGCGACCCCGACTTCAAGATGGTGCAGGTCCGCGCCAACGGGTTGTGCGTGGTGAGGATCGACAACGCCGAGATCTTCCTCAAGGAGGTGATCGGCACCGACAGCGCGGTCGAGGTCGAGGAGATCACCGAGCTGCTGCGGCGGGTCATCACGCTCGCCTTCTCCGACCTGGTGATGGAGACGAAGCTCGGGGTCATCGACCTGCAGGGCAAGCAGGTGGAGCTGGCCGACAAGCTGCGCGACTTCGTGGCCAGCCGGGTGGACGACGAGTTCGGCCTGGCCGTCCCGTCGATCACCCTCAACATCTCGCTGCCCGACGAGATCACCGCCGCCATGACGCGAGGCGTGGCCCGTGGCGTGGAGGAGGGCGGGTTCCTCGACAACGTGGGCGACCTGGATCGCTACCAGCAGGCCAAGCAGGCCGACGCCATGCTCGCGGCCGCCAACAACCCCGGTGGTGGCGGGACTATGGGCGACATGATGGGCATGGGCATGGGCATGGCCATGGCCGGCCAGAT
>CAZIVZ010000597.1:0-1947 GCA_964542495.1 uncultured Aquihabitans sp. | reverse complement strand
CCTCGGGCCCGTCCTCCTCGGCGGCGCCGGCGTCGACCTGGAGGCTCGTGTACCGCAGCTTCATCAGGTGTCCCGGTCCCGGTTTGGCGAAGGGTGGCACCGACAGGTTCCAGTGCACCACGTGCCAGCCCCCGGTGCCGAGCCCGCGCTCGACGGCGGTGGTGTTGACCACCACGCGATGGCCGACGCCCACCTCGCCGGTGAGCTGGGTCAAGGCGTAGGCGCGTGAGCCGTCGTCGAGGCGGACCCGCACCAGACCCCGGCGTTCGGCAAGGACCTCGGTGACGGTGTGCTCGGCGAACGAGGGCACTCAGCGGCGCCTGGTCACAGCGAGGCGATCAGCTTCTCGACGCGGTCGTCGTGCGCCTTGAACGGGTCCTTGCACAGGACCGTCCGTTGGGCCTGGTCGTTCAGCTTCAGGTGGACCCAGTCGACCGTGTAGTCCCGCTTCTTCTCCTTGGCCTTGCGGATGAACTCGCCGCGCAGCCGGGCTCGGGTGGTCTGGGGCGGTTGGTCGGTGGCGAGCCCGATCTCCTCGTCGTCGCACACCCGCTCGACCAGGCCGCGGTCCTGCATGCGGTAGAAGAGGCCGCGATCGCGGTTGATGTCGTGGTATTGGAGGTCCACGAGCGCCACCCGTGGATCGGACAGGGCCAGGCCGTGGCGAGCCCGGTACTGCTCGATCAGGTTGTGCTTGATCACCCAGTCGCACTCGCGATCCTGCGAGAGCGGGTCGCGCTCGATGGCGGTGACCGCGTGCTCCCAGGCCTCGAGCGCCGCCTTCTCCTCCGGGGTGAGGCCCCGGGTCTCGGCGAAGCGGATGGCGCGCTGGAGGTACTCGCTCTGGATGTCGAGCGCCGACACCTCCCGCCCGTTGGCCAGCCGCACCCGTCGGGTGCAGGTGATGTCGTGGCTGATCTCGCGGATGGCCCGGATGGGGTTCTCGAGGGTCATGTCCCGCAGCACCACGTTGGGTTCCTCGAGCATGCGCAGCAGGAGGCTGGTGGCTCCCACCTTCAAGAAGGTGGCGTGCTCGCTCATGTTGGAGTCGCCCACGATCACGTGGAGCCGGCGGTACCGCTCGGCGTCGGCGTGGGGCTCGTCGCGGGTGTTGATGATCGGCCGGGAGCGGGTGGTGGCGCTCGAGACGCCCTCCCAGATGTGCTCGGCGCGCTGGCTGATCGAGAACATGGCGCCGCGGGCGGTCTGGAGGACCTTTCCCGCGCCGGCGTAGATCTGGCGGCTCACGAGGAACGGGATGAGGACCTCGGCGTAGTGGCCGAAGTCGTCACGCCGGCTGGTGAGGTAGTTCTCGTGGCAGCCGTAGGAGTTGCCGGCGGAGTCGGTGTTGTTCTTGAACAGGTAGATCGTGCCGCGGATGCCCTCCTCGTGGAGCCGCTCCTCGGCGCTCACCAGGAGCTGCTCGAGGATCCGCTCCCCCGCCTTGTCGTGGACCACCAGCTCGCGCACCGAGTCGCACTCGGGGGTGGCGTACTCGGGGTGGCTGCCCACGTCGAGGTACAGCCGGGCCCCGTTGGCGAGGAAGACGTTGGAGCTGCGGCCCCACGACACCACCCGTCGGAACAGGTACCGGGCGACCTCGTCGGGGCTCAGGCGGCGCTGGCCGCGTGAGGTGCAGGTGACGCCGTACTCGTTCTCGAGCCCGTAGATCCGACGCTCCACGTGGTCACCGTACCCGTCCGTCCCCCGGGTCCTGCGGCACGTCGACCGATTCAGGGTGCGGGGGTCAGCACCGCGGCCACCTCGGGGTCCTCGAGGCGCCGGAAGCAGCGTCGCGGCCCGGTGCGGGCGAGGAGCGCCACCTCGAGATCGCCGGCCTCGAGCTGGCGATCCGGCCCCGACAGGGCGGCGGCCGCCACCCCGAGCGCGGCCGCCAGGTCGGGCGCATCGCCAAGCCCGGCCCGGACCCGCTCGGTCACCGTCTCG
>CAZIVZ010000596.1:0-1949 GCA_964542495.1 uncultured Aquihabitans sp. | reverse complement strand
CCGCACGGGCCAGGCCCGGCGGAGCGCCAGTTCGGTTGTGCTGCGGGGTACCTGGGGCCAGGCCGGCGCAGACGTCGGTTTCTTTGCGATTCCAAACGCTCGCCCGGGGTGTGGAGACCGCGGGCAACGAGTAGGAGACCTTACGGGGTGGGACCCCCAGCCGCCAAGTCGGGGGCCGAAGGGGCCTGAAGCCACCGGTCGCGGCGGGTGGACCATACTGGCGGGCCTGTCGCTACCGATGCGGGCTGGGGGTCATTCGCAGCCGTGGACTTGAACGGAGAGGCCATCCGCGAGTCCCGGCGCTGGCGCGCCCACGTGGCCACCGCGATCATCGTGGCCATGGCGGTGATGGTCCTGGGCCTGGCCACGGGAACGATCCGCCGGCCCGACGGCGGCCCCGAGCGACTGGCCACCGCGCCGGGGTACACCGACGCAGACGTCCCGATCGACACCTCGCCGTTCGCCCAGGCCGAGGCCAGCCGGAAGGGCCCCACGACGATCCCGGGCAACCTGGGCGTGGCCAGCGAGCCCACGGTGCCGCCCGAGACGGTGCCGCCCAGCACCACCGCTCCGCCGCCCACCCAGCCCGCACCGATCATCGCTGCTCCCGCGGACGACAAGCTGTGCCTGGGCATCCAGCAGATCGCCGAGCCCTACCGGCTGAGCGCATCGCTCAAGGAGCAGCCGCGCCGGCTGGCCGAGCTCGTGTCGCTGCACTTCGGCGCCGCCTCCCGGCTGATCAGCGAGGCCGGCGACCCGCGGCTCGACAGCCTCGTCCAGACGCTGGATCGGCTGGCGTTCGTCGCCGCCACCGCCCAGACGGCCGACGAGGTCGCGGCGATCCTGAACGACATGAGCCAGTTCCGCGCCTCGGCCGGGCCCGAGCTCGCACCGGCGCTGGACCACGCCGCCGCCACCTGCCCCGGCTTCGCGGATCCCGGGGGGTCATGAGCGGGCCGACCGTCGCCGCGGCGCCGGCCGACGCCGACCTCCCGGAGATCGGCGCCGCCTCGGACCCCGGCGGCGCGGTCCGCAGGCCGGTGCGCTGGGTCATCTTGTTGCCGCTGCTCCCGGCGGTCGCCTCGCTCGCCAGCGCGGCCGCCCAGGGTTGGGTGCCCGTGGCCGACGGCGCGGTGGCCGCGGTGCGCGCGGTCGACGTGGGGCGGGGCCACCTCCCCCTGCTCGGGCTGCCCGCCACCATCTCGGAGTTCACGGGAGGCCCCCAGCGCTACCACCCGGGCCCGCTGCTCTTCATGGCGCTCGCTCCGTTCACCTGGGCCTTCGGGGCCCAGGCCGGCGCGGCCGTGGGCGCCGTCGCCGTCAACACGGCGGCCGCGATGGGTGCCATCGCGGCCACGGCCAGGTCGGGGCGGCGAGCGCTCACCCTGGCGATGGCAGCCACCACGGCGCTCACGGGGATGACCGTCTGGGGACCTGGCCACCTCTACGACCCGTTCAACACGATGCTTCCCGCGCTGGCCCTGCTCTGCGGGTTCGTCCTCGCCTGGCGCCTCGCCTGCGGCGACGGGGCCATGCTGCCCTGGGCCGTGCTCGTGGCCAGCTTCTGCATCCAGACCCACGTGGTCTACGCCCTGCCGCTGGCCTGTACCCTCGGCCCGGCGACGCTGATCGCCGTCGGCCCCAAGCGGTGGCGCCCTCCCGACACGCCCCGACCGTCGCGCCGAGCCCTGGCCGGCGCGGCGGCACTCGGCGTGGTCCTCTGGGCCGGCCCCCTGCTGGAGGCAGCGCGCAACCGGGGAGGCAACCTGCGGGCGCTCGCCGGCGGCACCGGGGGTGCCGCCGTCGTCGGCGCCAAGGGGGCGCTCGCTGCGTTGGTCCACCTGTTCAACCTCCCCCCGGTCCAGTTCACCGACATCTCGGATTCGACCTTCCTCCGCGCCGCGAACCTGTCGGCCTCACTGGTGGGGCTGGGCGCGCTCTGGCTGGCC
>CAZIVZ010000595.1:0-1951 GCA_964542495.1 uncultured Aquihabitans sp. | reverse complement strand
CGTGCGCAAGGTCGACGTCCTGGTCAAGGGTCCCGGCTCCGGCCGAGAGACGGCCATCCGGTCCATCCAGAACACCGGGATCGAGGTCACGGGCATCAAGGACGTGACCCCCATGCCCCACAACGGCTGCCGCCCCCCCAAGCGGCGTCGGATCTGACGCGGGGAAGGATTCATGGCTCGTTACACCGGTCCCAAGGTCAAGATCTCGCGCCGACTGGGCGTGAACATCTTCGAGAACGACAAGGGTTCCAAGGCGCTCAACAAGCGTCCGTACCCTCCCGGCGAGCACGGCCGCAGCCGTCGCCGCCAGCCCTCCGAGTACCTCCTGCAGCTGCAGGAGAAGCAGAAGGCGAAGTACATCTACGGCGTGCTGGAGCGTCAGTTCTCCAACCTCTACAAGGAGGCCAGCCGCTCCAAGGACGTCACGGGCGAGGCGCTCCTGCGCATGCTGGAGCAGCGTCTCGACAACATCGTGTTCCGCGCCGGCTGGGCCTCCACCCGCCCGCAAGCGCGCCAGTTCGTGAACCACGGCCTGGTGAACGTCAACGGCAAGCGCGTGGACATCCCGAGCTACCGGGTACGCAAGGGCGACGTGGTCTCCCTCCGCGAGAAGCCGCGGCAGATGATCGTGATCCGCCACAACCTCGACACCATCGATCGGCTGAAGCCGGCGTGGATCGAGGTCGGCGATGGTGGCTTCCAGGTCACCATCAACGAGCTGCCCACCCGTGCGCAGATCGACGTGCCCGTGCGAGAGCAGCTCATCGTCGAGCTGTACTCCAAGTAATCCGCCCCACCGAACGTTTCTGAGGAAGGCTTCACATGCTGGTCATTCAGCGTCCCACGGTCGAGCCCGTCGGTGAGGAAGAGAGCAACCGCCAGCGGTTCTCCGTCAGCCCGCTCGAGCCCGGCTTCGGCCACACGCTCGGCAACTCCCTGCGGCGGACCCTGCTGTCGTCCATCCCGGGCGCAGCCATCACGGCCGTGCGCTTCGACGACGCGCTCCACGAGTTCGACACCATCACCGGTGTCACCGAGGACGTCACCGACATCATCTTGAACCTCAAGGACCTCGTCTTCACCTCGGTGTCCGACGAGCCGGTCACCTTGCGGCTCGACGTCCGCGGCCCCAAGCACGTCACCGGGGACGACATCTCGAAGTCGGCCGACGTCGAGGTGCTCAACGCCGACAACCTGGTGGCCACCCTCAACGAGAAGGGCCGCCTCGCGCTGGACCTCACCGTCGAGCGCGGCCGCGGCTACCTCTCGGCCGACCGAGACAAGGGCACCAACACGATCGGCGTGATCCCGGTCGACTCGATCTTCTCGCCGGTGCGGCGCGTCACCTTCCTGGTGGAGCCCACCCGCGTGGAGATGGACACCAACTACGACCGGCTCATCCTCGACATCGAGACCGATGGGTCGATCACGCCTCGCGACGCTCTGGCGTCGGCCGGCGACACGCTCACCAAGCTGGTGCAGCTCGTCGCCGAGATGAGCGAGGAGCCCCCCACCCTCGAGCTCGGCGAGACCAGCGCCACCATGGCGTCGTCGCCGGAGCTCGAGATGCCGATCGAAGACCTCGACCTCTCCGAGCGTCCTCGCAACTGCCTCAAGCGCGCCCAGGTCAACACCGTGGGCGAGCTGCTGCGCAAGAGCGACGACGACCTCCTGGCCATCACCAACTTCGGCCAGAAGTCGCTCGACGAGGTCAAGGAGAAGCTGAACGAGCGGGGCCTCGCGCTCCGCGGGATGGAGTGACATGCCCGCAACCCCGAAGAAGGGACGCCGCTTCGGTGGCGACGCGGCCCACCAGCGACTGATGATGGCCAACCTGGTGTCCTCGTTGATCGCTGCCGAGGGCATCGTGACCACCGAGGCCAAGGCCAAGGCCCTCCGGCCCGTGGCCGAGAAGGTGATCACCAAGGCCAAGAAGGGCGGGCTGCACAAC
>CAZIVZ010000594.1:0-1956 GCA_964542495.1 uncultured Aquihabitans sp. | reverse complement strand
GTGCTCGACGGCTGGTGGGCCGAGGCCTACGACGGCACCAACGGCTGGGCCATCGACGGCGCCGAGGACCCCGACGCCGCCGGCCAGGACCGCCGTGACGGTGCCGCCCTGTTCGACCTGCTCGAGCACGAGGTGGTGCCGGCGTTCTACGACCGAGGACCCGACGGCGTCCCGCACCGGTGGGTGGAGCGGATCAAGCGGAGCCTCCTCACCAACGGCCCCGCGTTCAGCGCCGATCGCATGGTCCGCCAGTACGCCGACGAGATCTACCCGCGACCGGGTCGCCACGATCGACGCGGCGCCGGCACCGACGACGACCGGTTCGCCATGCCGTGGGCGATCGATGGCGACGAGGGCTGATCCCCACCTCTGCGATACTGCGCCATGCCACCCGCAGGACCGGATGCCGTGCCCCAGCGCCCCACCGTCGCACCCCGCCACTACCTCGGGCCTCGCCTCGCGCACCGCCCGGTGGGCCTGGCGTCGGTCTTCTCTACGATCCTGCTCGCCGGGACCATCGAGCCGGCCGTGCCGGCCGGGTCTGCGGTGGTGGTCGACGTGGGTGGGGGCGAGGCGCCCTACGCGCCGGCGGCGCGCGCCGGCCTCCACGTGGCGATCGACTGGCGCACCCCGGATCTGACCCTGGCCACCCATCAGGTGACCGGCGACGCCAGCCGACTGCCCATCGGTTCGGCGGTGGCCGACCTGGTGCTGTGCACCGAGGTGGTGGAGCACGTGGCCGACGACCGTGCCCTCTACGCCGAGCTCCGACGGGTGGTGCGCGACGACGGGCTGCTGGTGCTCAGCGCGCCGTTCGTGCACGCCCTCCACGAGTCGCCCCACGATCACCGTCGCCCCACCTCGGCCGGGCTGGCCCACGGCCTCGCCGCCGCCGGGTTCGACGTGGTGAGCGTGCATGCGGTGGGCGACACCGACGCGGTCGTCACCGACATCCGCGTTCGCGCCAAGGCCGCCCGGGTGCGGGCGGTGGCCCGTCGGGTGCCCGCCGCGGTGGGCCGCCGCCTGGAGCGGGCCTTCGCCCGGAGCCAGGAGCGGCTGGCCGCGCGGGCCCTGGCCCGCTCCGACACCGGGACGGGTGGCATCGACCCGCTGATGCCCGTGCCCGCCCTGTGCCTGGGCTACGTGGTGGTGGCCCGGCCCGGGCAGAACACCCTGGTCAACACGGAAGACCCCCTCGAACCTGAGTGAACCGCTAGCAGGTTTCCTGCACATCGTGTTATCATGACGCCATGACCACGGCCAGCGTCCCGGAACCGGTGCCCACCCGGTACTGGCACGCGTTGGACGACGGTCGCGTGCAGTGCGACGTGTGCCCGCGCGCCTGCAAGCTCCGGCCCGGCCAGCGTGGCGTCTGCTTCGTGCGGGGCCGCGAGGGAGACGAGGTGGTGCTGCACACCTACGGGCGCTCGAGCGGGTTCTGCATCGACCCGGTCGAGAAGAAGCCGCTCAACCACTTCCTGCCCGGCTCGGCCACGTTCTCCTTCGGCACCGCCGGCTGCAACCTCGCGTGCCGCTTCTGCCAGAACTGGGACATCTCCAAGTCGAAGGAGACCGACACGCTGGCCGACGACGCCTCGCCCGAGACCATCGCCCGGGCGGCGCTGGACCACGGCTGCCGGAGCGTGTCGTTCACCTACAACGACCCCACGATCTTCCTCGAGTACGCCAACGACGTGGCCGACGCCTGCCACGACGTGGGCCTGCGCACCGTGGCGGTCACCGCCGGCTACATCAACGCCGAGCCCCGAGCCGACTTCTACGCCCACCTCGACGCCGCCAACGTCGACCTCAAGGGCTTCACCGAGGACTTCTACCGGCACACCTGCGGTGCCGAGCTCGGAGCCGTTCTGGACACGCTCGTGTACCTGCGCCACCACACCGACGTGTGGTTCGAGCTCACCATCATTCTCGCAGCCATGTGGGCCTCCCTTTTCG
>CAZIVZ010000593.1:0-1959 GCA_964542495.1 uncultured Aquihabitans sp. | reverse complement strand
GGACTTGGCGGCGAAGCCGTAGAGGGTGTCGGCGTCCTCGCGCACGTGGTGGTGGCTCCAGACGAACACCTCGGCACCCCCGTCGCCCAGTCGGGCCGCGGTGGCAGGACCGGCCTGCACGCGGTAGCCGAGCCCGGCCACCTCCACCAGGACCTCACCGCCCACCGAGCGATCCAGCAGCGCGCCGCGCAGCGAGCCGATCATCGGGCCGACCTCGCCGCGGCCGCGGCCATGGCCGCCCGGGCCGGGGCGTGGGCCAGGTGGCACAGGGCCAGGGCGGTGGCGTCGGCGGCATCGGCCGGGCGGGGCGGCGCCGCCAAGCCGAGGAGACGCTGGACCATGGCCTGCACCTGGGCCTTGTCGGCGGCGCCGTCGCCGGCCACGGCCAGCTTCACCTCGTTGGGCGAGTACTGGACGACCGTGGCGCCGGCGGCCACCGCCTCGGCCATGGCCAGGCCGCTGGCCTGGCCCACCGACATGGCCGTGCGCACGTTGTTCTGGAAGAAGATGCGCTCGACTGCCACCACGTCGGGCCGCAGGTCGGCCAGGAGTGAGCGAAGTTCGGCCTGGAGCTCGGCCAGCCGCAAGGGCAGGTCGAGCGTCGGCGAGGTGCGGATCACCCCGATGGCCTCGGCGCGGTGGCCCGTGGGCCGGGCGCGCACGGCGCCGTAGCCGCAGCGCGACAGGCCAGGATCGATCCCCAGGACGAACACCTGTACGACGCTAGCGGCCGCCGAACACCAGGTGGCGGACCCGACCCCTCCCCGGTTCTCCTTGCACCAGCTGACCCCGCGGGGCACCCCGTGCAAGCAGAACCGCCCGGGCCTGACTTCGGGCGACCGGTCAACAACCCGCTGGTGAGGCCGATGGAACGGACCATGAGCGCCACTTCGCCCTCGCCGCCTGACGCCGGGCGATCACCCCTGATCGAGCTCTCCGGCGTGCGGCGCCGCTTCGGCGACGTGGATGCGCTGGCCGGCCTCGACCTCCTGGTCCCCGCCAACCGCATCACCGTGCTGCTCGGCCCCAACGGCGCCGGCAAGACCACGGCCATCCGGATGATCACCGGTGCCCTCGACGCCCACGCCGGTCTGGTGCGAACGTTCGGGCTCGACCCCTCGGTCCACGGCGAGGAGGTGCGCCGGCGCTGCGGCGTGGTGTCGGCCAAGCCGGCCCTCTACGACCGCCTGGACGGGCACGCCAACCTGGCCTACGCCGCCGAGCTCTACGGGCTGGGCCGGGGTCCGGCCGTGGACGACACGATCCGCGCCGCCGCCGCCCGCTTCGGCATCGAACACGCCCTCGACCACCGGGTGGGCGGCTTCTCCACCGGCATGAAGACCCGCCTGGCGCTGGCCCGCTCCATCCTGCACCGGCCCGACCTGCTGCTGTTCGACGAGCCCACGTCGGGTTTGGACCCCGAGTCGAGCCACGCCGTGCTGGAGATGATCCGGGAGATGACCGACGAGGGGCGCACCGTGGTGATGTGCACCCACCTCCTGCTCGAGGCCGAGGGCCTCGCCGACCAGGTCGTGGTCATGGAGGACGGCACCGACCTGGTGGCCGGCACGCCGTTCGAGCTGACCCGTCGCTTCTGGCCCGGCACCGTCGTCCTCGTCGGGGCCGAGAACCCCGAGGTGCTCGACGTGGCCCGCAACATCCCCGGCGTGCGCACCGTCGAGCCCGACAGCGACCCGACCCGCGTGCGGCTCCACCTCGACGGCGACCGCCGCATCCCCGAGGTGATCGCCGCCCTGGTGGCCAACGGGGTCCGCCTCACCCGGGCCGAGCCGCTCCAGCCCACGCTCGAGGACCTCTACTTCGCCGTGCGGACCAAGAGGTCGATCGCCGACGACGGCGGCCGCCAGCTGACGCCCTCCGACGACGCACCCCTCACCGACCGGCACCGCCAGGTGGCCGCCCTCACCGGCTGGCCCGGTGCCGAAGGAGATCACCGAT
>CAZIVZ010000592.1:0-1961 GCA_964542495.1 uncultured Aquihabitans sp. | reverse complement strand
CCGACACGATCTTCGTGGCCCGCGAGGTGGTCGACTACGCGGTGAGCCTGGTGCTCGCCACCCGTGAGCCCGGACGCTTCGGCCTCGCCGACCTCAAGGAGCTCGTGGCCTACGGCGCCAGCCCCCGCGCCAGCCTCGGCCTGGTGGCCGCCGGTCGGGCCATGGCCCTCCTGCGCGGGCGCAGCTACGTGCTCCCCCAGGACGTGTTCGACGTGGCCCCGGACATCTTGCGGCACCGCCTGGTCCTCTCCTACGAGGCGCTGGCGCGCGACATCGGCGTCGACGACGTGCTCGGTCGCCTCCTGTCCACGGTGCCCGCCCCGCGCGTCGCCCCGTCGCAGGACCCGAGCGCCGCGCTCCCCCGTCCCGACCACTTCGGGTCCACCGCACCCGCCTCGGTCGCGGCCGACGTCGGCGCACCCGGGCCCGCGCCCGTCGGTCCGTCGTGGGGCGCCAACCCCGATCCGGCCGGACCCGCCGTGTGGGGCACCGACGGTCGCCCGACCGGCTCCACCGGCACCGACGGCGGCTGGCCGTCGACAGGCCGCTGACCGTGCACGCACCGGCCAACGTCCCGCCGGGCTCGCGCCACACCCGGCCCGACGAGGTCCTGCGCCGCCTCGACCTCGCCGTGGCCCACAAGCTCGACGGGCTGCTGCACGGCGAGTACCAGGGGCTCGTGCCGGGCCACGGCTCGGAGCTGGGCGAGACCCGCGACTACCAGGCGGGCGACGACGTCCGCCGCATCGACTGGAACGTGACCGCCCGCTTCCAGAGCCCGTACGTGCGCGACACCATCGCCGACCGTGAGCTCGAGACGTGGGCCGTGGTCGACGTCGGGCCGTCGATGGACTTCGGCACCGCCTTCTGCGAGAAGCGGGACCTCGCCGCCTCGGCGGCGGCGGCCGTGGGCTTCCTCACGTCTCGCACCGGCAACCGGTTCGGGGCGGTGCTCGCCTCCCCCACCGGTCCGGTGGTGCTCCCCGCCCGCGGCGGGCGCAGCAACCTCATGGCCACGCTCCACCGCGTGGTCGACACCCCGCGCCTCGACGGCGGCCAGGTCGACCTCGGCCTGGCCCTGGACCGCCTGGGCGCCTCCGCCCGGCGACGGGGCCTGGTCACCGTGATCTCGGACCTGCTCACCGACCCCGACGAGTGGGCGCCTGCGCTGCGGCGCGTCGCCGCTCGCCACGAGACGATCGCCATCGAGATCATCGATCCCCGCGAGCTCGAGCTGCCCGACGTCGGCCTCCTCAGCGTGGTCGACCCGCGCTCGGGCCGAACCCGGGAGATCCCCACCGCCTCGAAGAAGCTGCGGGCCCGCTACGCGGCAGCGGCCGCCGAACAGCGCGCCCGCATCGCCGAGAGCCTGCGGGCCGCCGGTGTCGACCACCTGGTCCTGCGCACCGACCGGGACTGGCTGCTCGACGTCGTGCGGTTCGTGGTGGACCGCCGGGCCCGCGTCCACGCCCGCCGGGCGGGTTGGAGCACCCGATGACGGCCCCCATCCTCGCCCTCCAGTTCCTGGCCCCGGAGCGGCTGTGGCTGCTCCTCGCCGTGGCCGCCCTGGCCGCCAGCTACCTGGTGATGGCGCGACGTCGATCCAGCTACGCCGTTCGGTTCACCAACCTCGCCCTGCTCGACGCCGTCGCCCCCAAGCGGCCCGGCTTCCGCCGCCACCTCCCGGCGGCGCTGCTGCTGCTCGCGCTGACGGGGATGGTGGGTGCCTTCGCCCAGCCCGCCCGCGACACCCGGGTGCCCAAGGAGCGGGCCACGATCATCGTGGCCATCGACACCTCGCTGTCGATGAAGGCCACCGACGTGGCGCCCAACCGGCTCAAGGCGGCCCAGGAGGCGGCCAAGTCGTTCGTGCGGATCCTGCCCGACCGCCTCAACGTGGGACTGGTCACCTTCAACGGCGTGGCCCAGATCAAGATCCCGCCCACCCAGGACCACGACTC
>CAZIVZ010000591.1:0-1963 GCA_964542495.1 uncultured Aquihabitans sp. | reverse complement strand
ACTCCACTTCGGACGGGCCGGGGGGCGGCCAGAACGGCAGACCATTGTGCCAGACGGCGCCGTGAACCCGGCAACCGCCCGTGTGCACCGCAGGTCACGGCGTCGCCGCTGCGACGAAGACCGCAAGGTGCCGTCCGTCGGCCAGGGGCTCCCAGGCCACCTGCACCCGCTGACCCACCCGGACCGAGTCCGGATCGCCGGCCACCACGTTGGTGAGCAGCCGCACCCCCTCGTCGAGGTCGACCAGGGCCACGGCGTAGGGCGTGCGACCGGCCATGGTGGGGTTGGCCGGCTTGGGCATCACGCTCACCGCGTAGACGGTGCCCAGTCCCGACGCCGGCCGGAACGCCAGCTCGGTACCGAGGCAGCGTGGGCACGCCTCGCGCGGGAAGTGGATCGGCCGCTCGCACGCCGCGCACCACTGGAGCACGAGCCGCTGCTCGCGGGTGGCCGCCCAGAACGGCTCGGCCGCTGGCGACACCGGGGGTGAGAAGCGCTCGGGCGAGCCCTCGGGACGTTCGATGACGGTCATGCCGTGGCCTCCGTGCCCAGGATCACCGTGGACATGGCCGAGAGCACCCCGCCGCTGCCGTGGGCGAGCGCCACCTCGGCGCCGGGGACCTGACGCGACCCGCACTCGCCGCGGAGCTGGCGCACCGCCTCGACCAGCAGGAAGATCCCGAACATCCCGGGGTGGGTGTACGCCAAGCCCCCGCCGGTGGTGTTGCCCGGGAGCGCTCCGCCTGGGGCGAGCACGCCGTCGGCCACGAACGGTCCCCCCTCCCCCTTCGGGCAGAAGCCCAGGTCCTCGAGCAGCAACAGCACCGTGATGGTGAACGAGTCGTAGATCTGGACCACGTCGACCTCGGCCGGGTTGAGGCCGGCGGCACGGAACGCCAACGGCCCGGACACCGCGGCGCCGGTGGTGGTGAGGTCGGGCATCTCGCTGATCATGGAGTGGGTGGTGCACGTGCCGGTGCCCAGGACCAGCGCCGGCGGCTTGCGCAGGGACCGGGCCCGCTCGGCGCTGGTGAGCACCACGGCTCCGGCGCCGTCGGTGACCAGGCAGCAGTCGAGCTTGTGCAGCGGCGACGCTTCGAGGGGCGACGCCAGCACGTCGTCGACGGTGATGGGGTCCTGGAGCCTGGCGCGAGGGTTCTGCGTCGCCCATCGCCGGGTGTCCACCGCGATCTGGGCCAGCTGCTCGCTGGTGGTGCCGAACTCGTGCATGTGCCGGCTGGCGGCCAGGGCGTAGGCGCCCATGGGGGCGCGCATGCCGTAGGGCAGCTCCCACTCGGCGCCCGGGGTGGGACCGGGCATGGCCCCTCGGCTGGCGTAGCCGCCACCGCCGCGCTTGAACGACGACCGCGGCGTGGCGGCGTAGACGATCACCGCCACCTCGCAGAGGCCGAGGGCGATGGCCGCCGCCGCGTGCTCCACGTGGATCTCGAAGCTCGAGCCGCCGGTCTGGGTGGAGTCGGTCCAGCGCGGGGCCAGGCCCAGGTACTCCGCCAGCTCCATCGAGGGCGCCCAGCCCGCCGACAGGTTGGAGAACACGGCGTCGACGTCGCCGATGGCCAGGCCGGCGTCGTCCAGCGCCTCACGGATCACCTGCACCTCGAGCGCCCGCACGCTGCCCTCGAGCTCACCGGTGGGCGACACCGCATCGGCCACGCCCACGATGGCCGCCCTGCCCCGCAGGCCGCTCACCGCACCTGGTCCACGACGTCGCTGGCCAGCTGATCGATGGTCTCGAGCGCTTTGTCGGTCTTACGAGCAAAGAAGAACTCTGGCAGCGATTGGTGGCTAATGATTCCTCAGTCATGATCCTTGGCGTTTTCAGCCGCACTTTCTATGAGGCGCTCGGGCTGCTTCGCTGGGATCGCACAGTCGAAAAGGGAAAAAAGTACACGTACAGGGCAACGCGAGTCAACAAATCCGGACAGGAGTCTGAGCCTTCGGA
>CAZIVZ010000590.1:0-1974 GCA_964542495.1 uncultured Aquihabitans sp. | reverse complement strand
GATGGGCCACCAGCCGCGAGCTCGGGCCATGGCGGACGACGGTACCAGCGCCCTCCCGTCGGCCACCCCCCGCCCCGGGACCGAGGCGACGGGCCCCACCGGCACCGTGGCGCTGCCGGACCGCGACCAGTTCATCGACTTCGTGCGGGCCTTCAGCCTGCTGGTGGTGGTGGCCTGGCACTGGGTGTTCACCATCATCATCTGGAAGCCCGACGGGCCCCACGCCTCGAACCCCATCGGGTTCACCCGCGGCCTGTTCATCGCCACCTGGCTGTTCCAGGTGATGCCGCTGTTCTTCTTCGTGGGCGGGTACGCCCACACCGAGGCGTGGGAGGCCGGCCTCGAGAAGGGGCGCTTTCGCACCACCATGGGCTTCGCCTGGAAGCGGGCGGGGCAGCTGGCCCGCCCGGCGCTGGCGCTGGCCTTCGGCTGGTGGCTCCTCGGTTCGATCGGCGTGGCGCTCTACGAGCTCGACGGCGTGCCCCGGGCCGTGAGACTGATCCTGAGCCCCCTGTGGTTCATCCTCGTGTACCTGCTGCTCATCGCCCTGTTCCCGGTGACCCACTGGCTCCACGAGCGCTACGGCGCCCTGGTGATCGTGTGGGGCGTGGGGCTGGCCGTGCTCCTCGACGTGGCCCGGTTCAGCCACGACGTGGCCTGGGCCGGCTGGGCCAACATGATCGTGATCTGGGCCACCTGCCACCAGCTCGGGTACTTCTGGGAGGACCTCGTGCGGGTGGGGCGCCGGGTGGCGTGGGGGATGATGTGGGGCGGCCTGTTCGCGCTCGGCGGGCTGGTGGGCTCGAAGATCTACCCGGGATCCATGGTGGGGGTGCCCGGCGAGAAGTTCTCCAACATGGCGCCGCCCACGATCTGCATCCTCGCCCTGCTGCTCTTCCAGGCCGGCGTGGCGCTGCTCGTGCGGCCGTGGGTGCTCGAGCGGCTCCAGACCTCCGAGCGGTGGGCCCGCGCCAACGAGGTGATCAACCGGTTCTCGCTGCCGCTGTTCCTGTTCCACTCCACCGGCATGGCCCTGTGGGCGGCGTTCGGGTGGTTCGTCCTCCACAACGAGCAGGTGCGCGAGCCCACGCTGTGGTGGTGGCTCGGCCGGCCGTTCGCGTTCATCGGCCCGCTCGTGCTCACGCTGCCGGTGATCTTCCTGCTCGGCCGCCAGTACGTGAAGAAGCCCAAGCCCAAGGCCCCAGCCGTCGCCCGCTCAACAGCTCCCACGTCCTGACCGGCTCGGGGGGACGTCTCCGTGCCCTGTAGTGCACCCCCCGACGCGCCAGGCATCCCCGGCGGACATCGGTTCGGAGGCGTCGACCTGGCACCCTGGGGAGATGACCGCGCAAGAGGCCGACGTGGCCACGCCGTTGCGGATCGGGCCGCACGAGGTGTGGCCGCCCGTGGTGCTGGCCCCCATGGCCGGGGTCACCAACGCGCCGTTCCGGGACCTCTGCCGCGCCCAGGGGGCGGGGCTGTACGTGAGCGAGATGGTGGCGGCGCGCGGACTGGTGGAGGGCCACGAGAAGACGCACAAGCTGGCCCGGTTCGGCCCCGGCGAGTCGCCCCGGTCCATCCAGCTCTACGGCACCGACCCCGCCGTCATGCGGGCGGCGGTGAGCCGGCTGGTGGGCGAGCTCGGTGCCGAGCACGTCGACCTCAACTTCGGCTGCCCGGTGCGCAAGGTCACCCGCCACGGCGGCGGGTCAGCCCTGCCGTGGCGGCGCCGCCTGTTCCAGGACGTGGTGGCGGCGGCGGTGGCCGGGGCGGGCGACGTGCCGGTGACGGTCAAGCTCCGCACCGGCATCGACCCCGAGCACCTCACGTACCTCGACGCCGGGCCCATCGCCGAGGCCGAGGGCGCGGCCGCCGTGGCCCTGCACGCCCGCACCGCGTACCAGGCCTACTCGGGCAAGGCCGACTGGAACGCCATCGGCGAGCTCAAGGCCCGGGTGACCACCGTGCCGGTGC
>CAZIVZ010000589.1:0-1977 GCA_964542495.1 uncultured Aquihabitans sp. | reverse complement strand
GGCAAGATGCACTTCCACCCGATGCGGGCTGACCACGGGTTCGACCACGTCCGGTTGTGCGAGCACCTCAACGCCTACGTGGAGGACCCGCGCGAGACGGGTCGGCTCGACCACTACCACGACTGGCTCGTGGGCCGCGGCGAGCCCGACTGGCGCTTCGACGACGCCACCGCCATGGCCGAGGCCTACCGGTTGGACCCGTCGACCCATCCCACCTCCTGGGTGCGCGACGAGACCCTGGCGTTCCTCGAGCAGCGTGATCCCGATCGGCCCCTGCTGCTGGTGGTGTCGTTCCCGCACCCGCACCCGCCGGTGAACCCGCCCGGGCCCTACGCGTCGATGTACGACCCGGCCGCCTGCCCGATCGACCCCGACGGTGCGGCGAGGAACCGGTACCTGCCCCAGCCCTTCCAGGACGCCTGTGCCCAGGCCGACCACCCGATCCGCCGGGTCGACCCCAAGCGGCTGGGCCAGCACCAGGCCTCGCTCGCCCGCACCTGGGGCCTCGTCACCCAGATCGACGACGCCGTCGGGGCCATCGTGGACCGGCTCGACCTGACCGATGCCCTGCTCTGGTTCACCTCGGACCACGGCGACTTCGCCGGCAACCGGGGCCTGGTGCGCAAGATCCCGTGGATCCCCTTCGACGACCTCGCCAAGGTCCCGTGCTTCGCCGCCGGCGGGCTCGTCTCGGGCGGGCGCGTGGAGGAGGCTCCGGTGCAGTCGTTCGACGTGGCCACCACGTTCCTGGGAGCAGCCGGCGTCGACCTCGGCGTCGATCCCTCGGTGTTCGACGGGATCGACCTCGGACCGGCGCTGGCCGATCCCTCCGTGGCGGTCGACCCCGAGCGGTTGGTCTTCAGCGCCGTGTCGGTGCGGTGGCCGATGGTCCGCCGGGGCGACCACAAGTACATCCGGGAGCTGGGCTGGGGCCGTGAGGTCCTCTTCGACATGGCCCGAGATCCCGACGAGGTCTGGAACGTGCTGTCGCTCGACGTCGACCGGGCCATCACCGACGAGCTCTCAGCCGCCGTGGATCACCAGCTCAACGCCCCGCTGGCCCCGCTGCCCCGCTTCGGCGGCCCGGCGTAGGCGCGGCCGGCCCGGTCGCCGCGGCCTTGGGTCCGGGGGCCGTGGCGAGCAGCGCGAACCCCCGACCGAGGCGGTCGGCGAGGGAGGCGGCACGGGTCACGGTCACCGTTCGGACGCGCGGTCGGAGGTCCGCGCTTCGCATCGTGCGGCGGAGCGAGTGCGGGGTGAAGTGCACCAGGTGCTCGTGGATGCAGAGCTGATCCCAATCGGCTCCCCTCGTGCGGCGATCGGAGCTGTTCCAGTTGGGCACCTCGACGGCGAGCAGGCCGCCCGGACGCACGTGCTGCGCCATCTCGCGGAGGAGGCCCACCGGGTCCGGCTGGTGCTCGAGGACGTGCCAGGCCGCGACGACGTCGAACGATCCCTTCCCCAGCCCCACGTCGCCGAGCCGTCCGGTGCGAACGTCCAACCCGCGGGCGCGAGCCCGCTCGGCGGACTCGGATCCCAGCTCGACGCCGACACCCGACCAGCCCCGCGCCGCCCCTTCGTCGAGGGCCTCGCCCGAGCCGCATCCGACGTCGAGGATCGTGCGGCCCGGGGTCATCGCCTCGAGGAGCTCGTAGCGCCGGCGGGCGGCGGCGCGACCGATGACCTCGACCAGGGGATCGGTGGTGTCGACCCCCCAGGTGGTGGCCCCGGTCAGGTACCCGTCGCCGTACACCTCCTCGGGATCGACGAGCTCGCGCGAGTACACGAGGCCGCAGCCCCGGCATCGGACGAGCGGGGCCTCGCCGAGGGGGATCGGCCGGTGTCGGCGCGATCCGCAGACCGGGCAGTCGGTCACCTTGGTGAGGGTCATGTGGTGGGCGGACGGACGGCCGTTCGGAGGGACTCGGCCACGAGGGCCGCCGTCCGCGCCCAGGTGAAGTCCGCGGCTCGGGCGAG
>CAZIVZ010000588.1:0-1983 GCA_964542495.1 uncultured Aquihabitans sp. | reverse complement strand
TCGGCCGACTGGCCGCCGTAGAGGACCACGAGTCGGACGGGCGGCGGGGTCTCGGGCATGGCCGCCGAGCATACGAGGGGGGTGCTCGTGGTCGGGGGAGGCCACAGGTACCGTCGACCCCATGCGGTTCACCACATCAGAGCTCGCCGAGGCCACCGGGGGCGACGTCTTCGGACGCCCGGCCGAGGTCGACGGGGTGGCGATCGACTCGAGGCTGGTGACGGGCGGGCAGCTGTTCGTGCCGCTGGTGGCCGAGCGCGACGGGCACGACTTCATCCGATCGGCCATCGCCGCCGGGGCGCCCGCCTACCTCACCTCCGGACCCATCGAGGCGGCCACCGCCATCCTCGTCGACGACACCGCCGCCGCCCTCACCGACCTCGGCGCCCACGCCCGGGACCGCCTGGCCGGGCCGGTGGTGGGCATCACCGGCAGCGTCGGCAAGACCTCGACGAAGGACCTGCTGGCCGCGGTCGCGGCCACCACCTGGCGCACGTCGGCCAGCGTCGGCTCGTTCAACAACGAGCTGGGCGTCCCCCTCACCTTGGCCAACGCACCCGACGACACCGAGCTGGCGGTGGTGGAGATGGGCGCACGGGGTCGCGGCCACGTGGCGCTGCTCTGCGACATCGCCCGGCCCACGGTCGGCGTGGTCACCGTGGTGGCCGGTGCGCACCTCGAGCAGTTCGGGTCGATCGAGGAGGTGGCGGCGGCCAAGTCGGAGCTGGTGGCGGCGCTCCCCGCCGATGGCTTCGCCGTGCTCAACGCCGACGACCCGCTGGTGGCGGCCATGGCCGGGGTCACGTCGGCCACGGTGGTCACCTTCGGCGTACACGGCGGGGAGGTGCGGGCCGAGGCGGTCGACGTCGACGGTGACCTGCGGGCCGGGTTCACCCTGCGGTCGCCGTGGGGGAGCGCGCCGGTGCGCCTCGGGATCGCGGGCGCCCACCAGGTGGTGAACGCCCTCGGCTCTGCGGCCGCGGCCCTCGCGCTCGGCGCCACCGTGGAGGCGGTGGCCCGCGGCCTGGGCGCCGGTCGGCTCTCGGCGATGCGGATGGATCTCTGGACCCGAGCCGACGGGCTGCGCGTCCTCGACGACTCCTACAACGCCAACCCCACTTCGATGGTGGCGGCCCTCGACGCCCTCGCCCGGCTCGGCGGAGGCCGGCGGGTTGCGGTGCTGGGCACCATGGCCGAGCTGGGTGCCGACGCCGAGGCCGACCACGTGGTTGTGGCCCACGCCGCGGCAGCCCGGGGGATCGAGGTGGTGGCGGTGGCCGAGCCCCGCTACGGCACCGCCGGGGTCACGCCCGTCGACGGTCCGGACGAGGCGGCCGACCTCCTGGCCGGCCGGGGGCTCGGCGCCGGGGATGCCGTGCTGGTGAAGGCCAGCCGGTCAGCCCGGCTGGAGCGGGTGGTTGCCCGCCTTCGTGCGGGCTGACGCAGGCTGGAGGTCCGCGTAGGCGGCCAAGCCCACGGCCACCAGGGCGCCGAACGCGATCACCGGCTCGATCCCCACCTGCTCGATCGCCCAACCGCCCACCAGGCCACCGAAGGGCACGGTGCCCCCGAAGCCCATGATCCACAACGCCATCACCTTGCCGCGCACGGCGTCGTCGAGGTCCTGCTGCAACACGGTGGACAACGAGGTGATCACCGCGAAGTACACGGCGCCCAACACCAAGATGGCGAGGTAGGCCGGCCCGGCCGCTCGCAGGGTGCCGAAGACCACCAGCATCCCTGCGAACCCCACCAGCCCGAGGCGGGTGAGCCGAGCCTTGGAGGCCTGGGCGAACACGGTGCCGATGGACAGGGCCCCGAGGACGGCCCCGATGCCGAAGCACGCGTACAGCGCGCCGTACGCGCTGCTCTTGGGCGCGATGTGGAGGTGGTCGCCGGCGATCTTGGGGAGCTGGGTGATGAAGGGCAGCGAGAAGAACGAGAACACGAAGATGGTGACCAGGCACTGGCGCACCACCCGGT
>CAZIVZ010000587.1:0-1983 GCA_964542495.1 uncultured Aquihabitans sp. | reverse complement strand
AGCCTCAATCCACCGTCCGGCTGGGGTGGTCGTCGACGCGGCGGTGTCGGCTGGCGGTTGTGGTGTTCTGAGTGTCTGGTCGGGGTTGGTGGGCGCGTCGAAGTCGGATTCGTGGGTGTCGGGTTGTCAGCGCGGGGTGGGTTCTGCGGTGCGCCTGCCGCTGGGGTGTGCTCAGCCTGATGGTGCGGGCAGGGCGCGTAGGGCGGTGAGGGTGGTGGTGAAGTGGTCTGCCCATGGCCAGTCTTCGGGCAACCTCAGGGTCAGTTGGCGGGACCGGTTCACGATCGTGGCGGCGAGTCCGATGAGTCGGGTGCGCATGGTGTGGTGGTTCCAGCGGGATCGTTCGGGTGTGGGGTCTCCGAGGTGGTCGGTCCAGCGCAGCAGGTTGTGGGCGAGGACGGCTGCGGCGAGCCATGCGCCGTTCGCGAAGAAGTGCCCGGAGGGGCAGTGTTCGAGTCCGGCGCCGTCTTTGAGCTCCCGGATCGCGAGTTCGACGATGGCGTGGTTGCGGTGGAACCGGTCTGCTTCGGTGGCGTCGAGGGTGTTGTTGGTGATGAAGGCGTGGTGTCGCCAGTCGGGGAACAGGGCGGCTTGACGGCCAACGAGGCGGGTGCGGCGAACAACGAGGCGGACAGTGCGGGCCTTGGAGCCTTGTCCGGTGGTGTAGGTGCATTCAGCGACTTGGGCTTTGCCGCCGATCGTGTAGTCGATGTCAACCCAGGTGGTCTCGGGGATTGCTGCGATCGCAGCACGGATCCACTTGGTCTGACGCACTGTGATCGACCAGGACACCCCGAGGCGGTTCAGGGTGTCGACGAGTTTCCAGGACCAGAACCCTGAATCGGCGCGGACGGTGACCTCGCCGGTGACCCCGGCGCGACGGACCCTGGCGATGAGTTCCTCAGCGAAACGGACCACTCCTCGGCTTGATCCGGCTGACCCTTTACGCATCCGGGCATGGAGGACCTCACCGGTGCCGGCAAGAGTGGCGATGAGTGGGTGGTAGCCGAGTTGGCGGGTGTAGCCGTACGCGGCGCCGTGTTTGTGGTGTCCGTGAACTTCGGTGATCGTCGAGTCGATATCGATCACCACCGGTGCACCTGTGGCAGGTCCGGCACCGAGTGACCACACACGTTGCAGGACCCGGTCCGCAACAGCGTCGAGTTGGCGGAGATGACCGAAGGTGAACGCCCGGAGGAACGTGCCGATCGTCGAGGGGGCCATCACGGTGAACCCCAACACCCGACGGGTGGCCCCAGCGCGCAGGACGTCGACGTGGTCGATGTGGGTTGCGCCCGCAGCAATCGCGCACACCAAGGTCAACAGCTTGCGGCCCGGCAGCACCGCCCCCTCACGGTCACCGAGACGGACCGTGGTGTTGATCAGGTCCTCCAGACCGAGCCGGGAGATCAACGTCGCGACCAGCAACAGCCCGGCGTTCGGGACCACCGCAGGGTTATCGAAAGTCGCCTCGATACGGTCCAACTTGCGCGATGATGGGCTCACAGAAAGTGCCTCCCGGTCGGGATGTCGTGACGACGTAGAACACCGTCATCATCCCAGTCCTGGAGGCACTTTCCGCGGACGCGCCCAACCCCCAACAACTACCCCGACGGTGGATCCAGGCTGAGGGTGCTGCCCCCGAACTCGCGTTCTGGGGCGTCGAATCGACACAACGTGTCGATTGCGACCCCTGTTTTGCGGAAGTGTCAGGGTGCGAGACGCTCGCGCACCCATCCGTCGCCCGACGGCCCGCGACGGTAGCGGAGGCGGTCGTGGAGTCGGCTGGGTCGGCCCTGCCAGAACTCGAACGTGTGGGGGGTCACCCCGTAGCCACCCCAGTTCGGCGGGCGAGGGACCTCCGCGTCGGCGAACCGTCGTGTCATCTCCTCGACGCGCGCCTCGAGTACGGCCCGATCGGCCACGACGTGAGACTGCTCGCTGGCCCAGCCTTGGTCACCCGAACCTGCTGGAGATTGGACG
>CAZIVZ010000586.1:0-1985 GCA_964542495.1 uncultured Aquihabitans sp. | reverse complement strand
CGTGATCACCAACGACGACGGCTCGATCGACCGGTTCCTCAAGAAGCCCACCTGGGTACAGATGTTCAGCGACACCATCAACACCGGCATCTTCGTCCTCGAGCCCGAGATCTTCGACTTCATCCCCGACGGTCGGCCCGTCGACTTCTCCGGAGAGGTCTTCCCCGCCCTGCTCGAGGCGGGCAAGCCGCTCTACGGCTACGTCGCCGAGGGCTACTGGGAGGACGTCGGCACGCTCGAGTCCTACGTGTCGGCCCACAAGGACGTCATGGACGGCCGGGTCGACGTCGACGTCCCCGGCTTCGAGCTCGGCCGGGGCGTGTGGCTGGGAGAGGGGGCCGACGTCCACCCCGACGCCCACATCGAGGGGTTCGCGATCATCGGCGAGAACTGCCGGGTCGAAGCTGGTGCCCGGATCGGCGACTACGCGGTGCTGGGCGGCAACGTGCGGGTGCGCGGCGACGCCGACATCGAGCGGAGCGTGGTCCACGACAACGCCTACCTCGGCGAGGGGGTGCGCCTGCGCGGCGCGGTGATCGGTCGGGCGAGCGACCTGCGACGCGGCGCGCGCTGCGACGACGGATCGGTGATCGGCGACGAGTGCTTCATCGGCGACGGCGCGCACGTGGCCGCGGGGGTGAAGATCTACCCCTTCAAGACCGTCGAGGCGGGAGCCACCGTCAACTCCTCGATCATCTGGGAGTCCAAGGGTGCCCGCAGCCTGTTCGGCGCCGACGGCGTCTCGGGCCTGGCCAACGTCGACATCAGCCCGGAGCTGGCCGCCCGCGTGGCCATGGCGTTCGCCACCACCTTGACCAAGGACGCCACGGTGGTCATCTCGCGGGACTCGTCGCGTGCGGCGCGCATGCTCAAGCGAGCCTTCATGGCCGGGCTCAACGCGAGCGGCGTCAACGTCTTGGACCTCGAGGTTGCGCCCGTCCCCGTGACCCGATTCCTCACCCGCCAGCCCGTGGCCGCCGGCGGGGTCACCATCCGCCTCGTCGACGGTGATCCCCAGTCGGTGATCATCCGGTTCTTCGACCGCGAGGGGATCGACATCACGAGCGACGCCCAGCGCAAGGTGGAGCGCCTGTTCTCCCGTGAGGACTTCCGGCGCGTGCTGGCGGGCGAGATCGGTGACATCGGCTTCCCGCCACGGGCCTTGGAGCACTACACCGAGGCCTTGGGTGAGACCGTCGACCTGGCCGCGGTGCGCGGGGCCGGCTTCAAGCTGGTGGTCGACTACGGCTACGGCTCCTCGGCGTTCGTGATGCCCAACGTGTTGGCCAAGCTCAACGCCGACGTGCTTGGCATGAACCCGTACGCGTCCACCCGCCAGCGCATCGGCGCCGACCAGGGAGAGGCCGAGGCCCAGGTGTCGCGCCTGGTGCGGGCCTCGGGTGCGCAGCTCGGCGCCCTGATCGACGCCGACGGCGAGCACCTGACCCTGGTCGACGACGAGGGCGTCGTCCTCACCCACGACGAGGCTCGCCTCGCCTTCGTGTCCCTCGTGGCCGGCCACCTCCTCGGGGATCGCATCGCCCTGCCTGTCAACGTGAGCTCCCAGGCCGATCGGCTGGTGGAGCCCCACGGCGTGCGCATCCAGCACACGAAGACCTCCACCGCCGCCCTCATGGCCGCCGCCAGCGAGACCGGGTGCGGGTTCGCGGCGAGCGGTGACGGCGGGTTCATCCTGCCCGGGTTCCTCCCCGCCTTCGACGCCGGTGCGGCCCTGGTGAAGCTCATGGAGCTGCTGGCCCGGGCCGACACCACCCTCTCGGCGGTGCGCCAGTCGCTGCCGCGGGTCCACCAGGCCCACGAGACCGTCGTCACGCCCTGGGAGCAGAAGGGGTTGGTGATGCGCACGCTGGTGGAGCTGAGCAAGGACCGCCGCCTGGAGCTGATCGACGGGGTGAAGGTGTTCCACGACGACGGCTGGGTGCTCGCGCTGCCCGATCCCGATGAACCGGTAACCCACATCTGGG
>CAZIVZ010000585.1:0-1993 GCA_964542495.1 uncultured Aquihabitans sp. | reverse complement strand
TGGACTGGGTGCGCGCCTCCAGGTTCTGCTTGACCTTCTTCTCGTAGCCCGACTGGGTGTGCACGACGAACCACTGGCCGGGCCGGTCAGCGGGGCTGTCGGGCGCAGGGGACTCGGCGATGAGGTCCTCGTCGGCGACGACCTCGGCGTGGAGGATCTCGCCGGTCTCGGGGTCGACCACGACCTCGCCGGCCACGCCGGGGGCCTCGGCCTCGATCGGCGTGCCGCTGCCGGCCGCGGGCTCCGCAACGTCGGCGACCGACTCGTCGGCCTCGGGGGCGGGCGTGATGGGTTCGTTGAGGCTCATGGGACAGACACCGGGGTGGGCGAGAGGGACGCCGGGGGTTCGGCGGGGGTCACTGATCGACGATGAAGAGGACGGCCTTGGAGAAGCCGAAGTCCAGTCCGGCGATCAGCGCCGTCATCACGACCAGGAAGATCAACACGATGAGCGAGAGGTTGAGCGTCTCGGCTCGGCTGGGCCAGGCCACCTTGCGCAGCTCGGCGTTCACCTCGCGGACGAACTGGCGAGGCTTGGTGCGCGGCTCGCGCGGAGCGTTGGGCGAGGGCGCGGGGCGCCTGCTCGCCTTGGGGGTGCCGTCCTCGGACAGCTGCCCCTGCCGCTGCAGCAGCCGCTTGGTCTCTCGGTTCATCGCCATCGGCCAGCCTCGGCGCGTTCGTGGTGGTCAGATCAGGAAAGAGCAGGGCAGGAGGGACTCGAACCCACAACCTTCGGTTTTGGAGACCGGTGCTCTGCCAGTTGAGCTACTGCCCTCGGGGTTCTTGCTCGGCGGACCACTCTAGCCACCACGGCTGGCGATCCTCCAAGCGGCTCCGGGGCCCGCCGCGACGGAGCCGGTCCGGCGTGGCAGGCTGGAGGGCGTGGATCCGTCCGAGCTCGTGCCCGATCCTGCTGCTGCGCCGGTGGGGCTGCCCGGGCCGGCCACGCCGGCCGCGGCAGGCGCTCGGGCCGTGCCGACGACGCGCCGAGGCGACCCCCGCACCGCACCGATCGACGACCTCGTCGATGCAGCGCGCCACGGGGACCAGGTGGCGTTCAGCGAGCTGGTCCGCCGCACCCACGCCGACACCTTCACGCTCGCCCGGCGCCTGGTGTCCGACGAGGACGATGCCCGCGAGGTGGTGCAGGAGGCCTACCTCCGGGCGTTCCGGTCGATCCGACGGTTCCGGGGCGACGCCCAGTTCACCACCTGGCTCTACCGGATCACGGCCAACTGCGCCTCCACCCACCTCGGGCGCCGCCGGCGCACCCGCCACGAGCCGCTCGAGGACGACGTCGCCCTGCCCGACGGCCACCCCGACCGCGATCCCGCCCTGGCCGCAGACGGTTCGCTGCTGCGAGCACGGGTGGAGGCCGCCATCGACGAGCTCCCCCCTCGCCTGCGGGCCGTGGTCGTCCTGCGCGACCTCTACGACCTGAACCACGCCGAGATCGCCGACGAGCTCAACATCTCCGAGTCGGCCGCCAAGGTCCGCCTCCACCGCGCCCGCCGGCGGCTGCGGGCCCAGGTCTTCCCGGTGCGCGCCGACGACCTGGCCGGCGAGCCTCAGGAGCAGGCCCGTGCCGTGTGACGAGATCCGCCCCCTGCTCGCCGGCGTGGTCGACGGCACCCACCGCCTCGATCGGTCCGAACGACGCCACGTGGAGACGTGCCTGCGCTGCCAGGCCGAGCTCGCCCGCTACCGCCGGATGCTGCGGGTGATGGCCACCCTGCGCACCCAGGTCGCCCCACCCCCTCCCGGCTTGCTGGGCGACGTGCTGGCGACCCTGGAGGCAGCGGGCGAGCGCGGTGCCGTGCGGGCCACCCTCACCGGCCGTCGAGCGGCGTACCTCGGCGGCATCGCAGCCGCCACCGCGGCAGCCGGGGCCGGCGCCGCGATCGTGCTGGTGTCGCGCGGTCGTCGCGGTCGCCTCCCGCTCGCCGGCTGACAGTGATGATGTGTGTGGGAGCTCCGGGCCGGGTCTGCCTCA
>CAZIVZ010000584.1:0-2007 GCA_964542495.1 uncultured Aquihabitans sp. | reverse complement strand
GAACCCGGCATGGCCGGGCCCCCGGCCGACCATCGGCCAGTCCGCCGACGGTGTCGCCCGGCCGTTGCCGCCGTCCGAGCTCGAACTCGAGCTCGGCAACGCACCGGTCGCCACCGGGTCGACCCCCAGGAGCGCAGCTACGACGACAACGGCGATCGCGGCGCAGCGGCCGACCTCCACCCAGCGACGACCCGACCGATCCATGAGATTCCCCCCGCCCCGGCGCGAGTGCCATCCACCTCGGATGATCGGACACGCACGCCCCCAAGAACGATCGCCCAGCGCTCTCCGCTCGTCAATGGCCGGGAGCCGAGGTGCGAGTCAGCTTCTCGGCGACCTTCGGGGGCGGTCCGGTCGTGCCCCTGTGGGAGGCTGGCCCGATGCGCACCCCACTGACGCTCATGGCCGTGCACGCGCACCCCGATGACGAGTCATCGAGCACCGGCGGGGTCTTGGCCCGGTACGCCGACGAAGGCATCCGGACCGTGGTCGTCACGTGCACCAACGGCGAGCTCGGCGATGCCCCGGGCGGGATCAAGCCGGGAGCCGAGGGCCACGATGCCGCCGAGGTGGCCCGCATCCGCCTGGGCGAGCTGGAACGGGCGTGCGAGGTGCTCGGGGTCGCCGACCTCGAGCTCCTCGGGTACCACGACTCGGGCATGTCCGACTGGGAGCACAAGGACCGTCCCGACGTCTTCTGCAACGTGTCCGTCGACGATGCCGCGCTGCGCCTCTCGGCCCTGTTCGAGCAGTACCGGCCGGACGTGGTCGTGACCTACGACGAGCTCGGCGGCTACGACCACCCCGATCACGTCCACGCCAGCCGGGTGACCATGGCTGCGCTCGCACGTACCGGGATGGCGCGCAAGGCGTACTTCACCGCCTTCCGACGGACCATGTTCGAGCAGTTCCGGACCATCATCGAGGAGCAGGGAGGCGACGTCTCGGAGTTGAGCGAGCCAGACCCCGAGCAGCTGCGGATGATGGAGGCCGTCGAGGCCCGCATCACGACCTCGATCGATGTCAGCCAGGTCGTCGACCGCAAGCACGTCGCACTCGCCACCCACGCCAGCCAGATCGAGGAGTCGTTCTGGTCCCGCCTGTCGCCCGACGCGTTCGGGACCCTGTTCGGCGAGGAGTCGTTCATCCGGGTGCACGACACCACGGGGGCAACCACGTTGGAGACCGACCTGTTCGCCGGCCTGCGCTGAGACGGCCCTCGACTCTCGCGTCGAGCACCGGTGGGCAAACGGCCGCCGGCTTCATCCACGTGCAACCGACCTTGGGTCGGCTTCGGCGCACCCAGGTTCCGACTCTGGACGCCGGGATCGGCTCTTGGACCCGTCCCGGCGCGGTCGGACACAGCCAACCGGTAAGTTCTGGCGCCCAGGGCGACAGAGAGGGCTGTTCATCCACGATCCGCGCCGTCCCCCGGGCCACCGGGCCACCCGGTCCCCGGGCCACTGGGGACGGCGCGGGTTTACCCTGCAGCAGGTCATGGGTCTGCTTCCGGACGAGCTTGGAATGCAACCGACCTCTGGGTGGAACGCTCCCCCGCTCGGCAGCCCGGCAGTAGACAGCGACACCGCTGGCTACGTTGGACATGATGTGATGGATGTCACATGTCGCGTGTCGCCATGTGTGTGTGGATAACTGTCGCACCGCGCGCTATGCTCCCGGCATGGCCATGATGGACGCAGTCGAGAACATGAGGAAGGGACGGGAAGCGCTCGTCGCCGAGCGGGATCTTCTGCGTCAGAAGGCGAAGGAGCTCGACGACCTCGTCGTGCAGGCTGACCGGATGATCCAAGTCCTCCTTGGTGCCCAGTCACAGCCGGACCTCTTCCACGCCCCCGCCTTGGCCCGCGACACGCCGACCATCCGTGAGAGCGTGTTGCAGGTGCTCGGCGATGGCGAACCCCATCATTTCAATGCGTTCCTGAAGCAGCTGGGGCATCAGGGTCCACCCCCGAAGGAGCCGTCAGTTCGAGGAGTGGTTTCGCGCAT
>CAZIVZ010000583.1:0-2014 GCA_964542495.1 uncultured Aquihabitans sp. | reverse complement strand
GTGCGGAGCTCGTCGAGCACCGGATCGCTGGTGCCGGTGTTGTCGGTCACGGTCATGGCCATCCCCTGGAAGCTGAACGCTGGAAGCGGTTTCCGTCGTCTCTTGACTCGCCGGTCAAGTTACCGGGGATGGGCCCGGGAAGTCAGACCGGCACGTCGAGCGACAGGGCCAGGCCCTTGGCGACCGAGCCGGTGACGGCGGGGAGCTGGAGGTCGTAGCCGTCGCTGAACACCATGTCGGTGGCCAGGGTGGTGCGGGTCATGTTGGACACGCTCTGCTCGTAGCCCTCGGTGGCGTACACGAGGTTGCAGGTGTCCTCGGGGAGGGCGAGCTGCGAGGTGGACACCGGCGTGCCCGCCGCCGTGGCCTCGGCCAGCGTCGGGTACACCTCGAAGTGCATGTGGGGCCAGCGTCCGTCGTAGGCGCCGGGGAAGATGGTGGTGAAGGTGACCGAGCCGTCCGAGCCCGCCTCCTGCACGCCGCGCAGGTAGTTCTGGCCCGCGTCGGTGTAGAGCGAGTACAGGCCGTCCCGGGTGGCGTGCCAGAGGTACACGGCCGACCCGGCCAGGGCGGAGCCGCTGGCGGCATCGAGCACCCGCAGCGTGACCGTCGTGTCGACGCCCGCCGCCGTGCCCGAGTAGGAGCCGAAGCTCGAGCGGAGGTCGGACCGCACGATCCCGCTCTCGGTGAGGACGTTGACCCCGTTGGTCCCGTCGCCCGGGTAGGGCCCGGCGGTCTCCTCGGGGATGGCGTCCGAGGAGCCCGAGCCGCCTGCCGAGCCCGAAGCCGCGGCCGACGAGCCGGCGGCGGTCGTGGTGGTGGACGCCGAGGTGGCGGCATCGGAGCCCTTGGCCCCGCAGCCCACCAGCGTGGCCACGCCGGTGCCGGCGATCAGGGCGAGCATCCGACGTCGACCGAGCATCGTGCCCAGGTCGAACGCCAGCCCCCGGTCGTGGTCGTGGTGCTCGTGGTCCAGGTGGGTGGCCATCGTCGGTGCTCCTGCGTGGGCCGCACCCGGTGTGCGGCGGTGCACCGAGTGTGCGGGGCGATCCTGGGAGGACCCTGGGCACCCCCTGGGTTCCTCCTGGCAAGGGGCCAGCCAGCACAATGGCGGCGTGGCTGACACTCCCTGGCAAGGCGATGCGTGCTCCCTGGTCGATGCGTTCCGCTCCGGGGAGCGCAGCCCGGCGGAGGAGCTCGAGGCCACCCTGGCCGCCATCGAGGCCAGCGACCTGAACTGCTTCTCGCACGTGGACCCCGAGCGGGCGCGGGCCGCTGCCGCCGAGGCCGACGTGGCGCTCCCCTTCGGCGGCGTGCCCACCGGCATCAAGGAGCTGGAGGCGGTGGCGGGCTGGCCCGAGACCTACGGCTCGCTCGTGTACCGAGACCGCGTGGCCACCCACAGCACCCACTTCTGCGAGCGCCTGGTGGAGCGGGGCGGCATCGTGCCCGTGGGCCTCACCACGGCCAGCGAGTTCGGCGGCCTGAACGTGAGCGTCACCAAGCTCAACGGCGTCACCCACAACCCGTGGCAGCGCGGGCGCACCGCCGGCGGGTCGTCGGGCGGCTCCGCCGCGGCCGTGGCGGGTGGCCTGCTCAGCCTGGCCGGCGGCGGCGACGGCGGCGGGTCGATCCGCATCCCCGCCGGGTACTGCGGGCTGCTCGGCATGAAGGGCACGTTCGGGCGCATCACCCGTGGGCCGTACGCGTTCATGCGGCCCAACACCGTGCTGCTGGGCAACGTCTCCCGCTCGGTCCGAGACTCGGCACGCGTGTACGACGTGGCCGCCGGCATCGACGCCTACGACCCGTCCACGATCCCGTCGGCGGGCACCTGGGAACGGGACCTCGGCACGCACGACCTGCGGGGTCGCAAGGTGGCGGTGGTGCCGAACCTGGGCGGGGTGACGCTCGAGGCCGGCGTCGAGGACCGCATCCGCGCCGAGGCCGACGCCCTGATCGCCGACACGGGGATGGTGCGGGTCGACGTCGCCGTGGAGCCGCCGAACCTGGC